>NZ_JARWNW010000290.1 GCF_029868325.1 Nocardia carnea | reverse complement strand
GCTCTGCGGGTGGCTCTGCGGGTGGCTCTGCGGGTGGTTCCGCGGGTGGTTCCGCGGGTGGTTCCGCGGGTGGGTCTGCGGGTGGCTCTGCGGGTGGTTCCGCGGGTGGTTCCGCGGGTGGCTCTGCGGGTGGTTCCGCGGGTGGCTCTGCGGGTGGCTCTGCGGGTGGTTCTGCGGGTGGTTCTGCGGGTGGTTCCGCGGGTGGCTCTGGATCTCGGAGCGGTTCCGGTAGTGGCTCGAGGTCGGGCGATGGTTCAGGTAAGAAGATGGGAATGCCTACGAAGGTCGGCCTGGTGGCCGCGGCGGGTGCTGGAATCTACGTTGCGGGCGACCAGTTGGGATTCGGGGGCGATACTCCTGAAACTCCCGAGACGCCCAAAACCCCAGAAGCGCCGCAACCCCCTGCAGAGCCTCCTGCTGAGGAGGAGGAGAACCCATATGAGGAGGATCCGAACTCCGAGAGGGACAACGAGTACGGGGGCGGCGGCGATGATCCCTACTTCGGCGGGCCGAACGATGCCGGCACAGGAGATCCCAGTGCGGAGCAGCCCGGCAGCGGGCAATCCGAATCCGGTGGCGACGATCTGGGTGATCTCGGGTTGGGTGATCTCGGCTTGGGTGGTTCGGGTGATGGTTCAGGTGCCGATGGCGGCGAATCGGGCCTCTTCGGGCCCGATGGTCTCGGCTCGGGTGAACTCTCGGCGGACGAACTCGGTTCCGGTACGGATAAATCGGATGATTCCGGCGGAGCGGATGATTCCGACTCGAGTCCAAGCCCCGAACCGAGCCCGAGTCCCAGTCCGACACCCACGCCGGCGCCGGCGGCCGGTGGCGGCGGTCTCGGGAACATCATGCCGCTCGCGGTGATGGCTAGCATGATGTCCGGCCTGGGTGACAAAGGAGCTGAGGACAACAGCAAAGACGACGAGTCCGATAAGGACGAACCGAAGCCGCCGCCTTCCGCACAGGCTCCCGATCCGGGCCCGCCGCCGACCGGTGGACCTCCTGCTGAGGGTGAGCCTCCTGCCGAGGGTGAGCCACCGGGTGAAGGTGAGCCTCCTGCTGAGGGTGAGCCACCGGGTGAAGGTGAGCCTCCTGCTGAGGGTGCGCCTCCAGGGGAAGGTGAGCCTCCTGCCGACGGTGTGCCTCCTGGCGAGGGGGCATCTCCCGGCGGAGGTGAGCCTCCTGCCGAAGGGGGACCGCCAGCCGAGGGTGAGCCACCGGCTGAAGGTGAACCGCCGGCCGAAAGCGCGCCGACGGCGGACGGTGATCCCGCCGAGGCCGAGAGCACCGAGGACGGGGCTTCCGAAGGACCGCCCGCGACGAGTGAGCCACCGGTAGCGGATTATCAGCCGGTTCCCCCGCCGGAGGTCCGCACTCAACCTCGGGATGGTTCGGCCTGACGACCGTGGCAGCCGGGGACGGATCTGCCGGGGCGGTGTGGTGAAAGGCGGCCCGTCGAAGAAGTACCGACGGGCCGCCGAGCACTCGCGGGCCTTACAGCGGGCCCCACCTGAATTCGGTGCTTTCCCGGAAGGCGGCGAAGGAGGTGTCGAGTTCGCCGGTGGCGCTGCACATCACCTGGGTGCGATTCTCGATATCGAGGGCGTGCCGGAGGCTGGGGGAGTCCACGGTCTGCCACATGGTTTCCTTCGTCATCCAGACCGCGAGTGGGGAGTGGCGGGCGATTTCCTCGGCTTTGGCGACGGCGCGGTCGAGGAGGTCGTCGGTGCCGGTCACCTCGAGTACGAGGCCCATGCGTTCGGCTTCGTGGGCGTCGAATATGCGGCCGGTGAGCAGGAGTTCGGCCGAACGGGACGCGCCGACCAGGCGTGGTAGGTGGTAGCTGGTGCCCATATCGCAGGCCGAGATGCCGTGCCGGATGAATACGGCGCCGAAACTTGCCGCGGGACTCGCGAACCGGATATCGCAGGCCAGTGCCAGGGCGAATCCGCCGCCGACCGCGGCGCCGTTCACGGCGGCGATCACCGGCTGGCGGAGGCGGTGGATTTTCTCGAAGGCCGAGGCCATCAGTTCCTGGGAGGCGTAGATCCGGGCCACCGGGGAGTGGACCGCACCCAGCAGGGCAGCGGTAGGTGTGGCGTCCGTGGCGGTGAAATCTTCGGGTTGCGCTTTGAGGTCGGCGCCGGCGGAGAAGCCGGCGACGGAGCCGGTGATGACGACGGCGCGGATGTCGGGCTTTCCGTTCACTTCGTCGAGCACGGTGTGCAATTCGGCGACCGTCTGGTTGTCGAGGGCGTTACGCCGGTGCGGGCGGTCGATCGTCAGGACGACAACGCCCGAGGGCAGGTATTCGGTGGCGAGCTGGGACACGGTTCGGGCCTTTCCGGAAGCGGACTCAGCGGGCGACGGTGCCGCCGTCGACCAGGAAGGTCTGGCCGGTGATGAAACTGCCTGCGTCGGAGCACAGCAGCAATGCCGCCCCGACCATTTCGTCGGGTTCGGCGAGGCGGCCCAGCAGGGACCCGCGGGCCATCGCCTCGATGAACTCGGGCGGGTTCTTCCGGACCATATCGGTATCCACCGCGCCGGGTGCCAGGGCGTTGACGCGGATACCGTCGGCGGCGAATTCGGCGGCCATGGAGCGGGTGAACGACAGCAGCGCGGACTTGCCCGCCGCGTACATCGACAGTGCGGGCGCGAACTGCATCGCCGCGACCGAGCCGAAGTTGAGCACGGCCGCGTGCTTACTGGCCCGCAGATACGGTAGCGCCGCCTGGACGAGGAACAACGGTCCTTTCACGTTGACCCCGAACGATTTGTCGACCGCCTCCGGCTGCATACTGCCCAGGGATTGCGCGAGTGCGTTGGCGGCGTTGTTGACGACGATATCGAGACCACCGAAGGTCTGCACCGTGGTCTCCACCAGGTCGTGCAGTGCGCCCACCTCGCCGAGATGGGTCGGAACGCCGATGGCTTCGGCGCCGAGTTCCCGCAGCCGGGACGCTGCGGTGTCGCACGCCTCGGGTTTACGGCTGGCGACCACGATATTCGCGCCCGCGCAGGCGAAACCCTCGGCCAGTGCCAGCCCGATACCGCGGGTCCCGCCGGTGATGATCGCGGTCCGGCCGCTCAGGTCGAACAACTTCTGGTAGGAGTCCTTGTCCACTCCGGCCACCTTCTCGCTCTCCGGGCGGAACCGCCCGCCACTGACTACAGCCGCAGTCAGTTGTATCAGCACGCGAGGGCACACGTGCGCGACTTCGGCACCGGCGGGACTCGCGATGAATTGCACCGACCTGAGATCGGCCGGTTGGCCGACTGCGGCCCGGCACGCACCGATGCCCCGGCGCACACGCCGTCGGACGGCCTTCCTGGGCGGTGTTGTCGCCTAGCGGGGTGCGACGACAGCATCGACCGATCGCGCGCGGGAAATCACCGGTAGTTTCCGGACCGGACAGGGCTTCAGTGATCGGTGGGGACGGTGTCGATGCAGGTCGCGGCGGAGGGGAGTTCGTCGGCGAGGAATACGGTCTGGGCCATCATCTTGTAACCCGACATCTGCTCGCGGAAGACCTCGATGGATTCTTCCGGGTGCACCGAATCGATCACCGCGTGCGGGCCTATCGCGTTGAACTGGTGGCTGACCCCGCGCGGTATCTGCATATCCACGAACGAGCACGGCGGCACGATCAGGTTGTATCGGGTGCGATGCACGCCGGTGGGGGTGTCGGGGAGGTCGTCTTCGAAGGTGGCCGGGCGGAACGGTGTCACGCCGGGAACATCGGTGATGGCGAAGGGGGAGAGACTGCCGACCCGGATGCGGGTGCCGGGGCCGGTCATCATCCGCACGAAGCGCAGTCCGGTGTGCAGGTGCATCCGGGAGCAGATATCGCGTTCGGCGACATCGTAGAAGTCCATGATGTAGCGGTCGGCGAAGAATCCGGCGAACGGTTTCTCGATCATGTACACATCGCCCTCCTCGAAAGTCTGGGAGCGGACGATGCCGTCGGAGTCCGGGGTCGTAGCCGCCGCGCTCTGTCCGGCGCGGGTGACGATATCGGCGAAGGCGTTCACCACCGCCAGCGCGACCGGCTCCGGGAACTGCGCGACCGGGGTGACGGCATTACGGCCCGCGTCCTGGAACGTGGCGACGTCGTGGATTTCGTTGTCGTCGTCGGCCTGCTGTTTGAGCGGGGTGGGATTCTGCGGGGCGGACATCGTTCGGGGACTCCTGGTTTCGGACAGTGACACAAGCGGCGCGGAAAGTTCAGGGGCCCACCTCGAAAGAGCGCAACCACAGCTCGAGGGTGAGGACCAGCCACAGCTTGCCGCCGTGCCGCGGCAGCAGGGAGCCGTCACCGCGCAACCAGGCGCGCAGGGTATCGGCGCGGAACAGGTCGCGGGCCCGCGCGCTGGGGCCGAAGAGCAGGTCGTTGCCGAGGTCGGCGAGCGGGCCGGTGAGCCACTGCTGCACCGGAACCCGCATTCCGCTTTTCGGCCGGTCGACAATGGTTGCGGGCAGCAGATCGCGGACGGATTCCTTCAGAATCCATTTCTCTGTGGTTCCGGCAAGTTTCAGGTTCGCCGGTATCCGGAACGAATAGTCGATGACCGCACGGTCGAACAGCGGGGCGCGACCCTCCACTCCGCTGGCGGCGGTGAGCCGCTCCACTTTGGTGAGGATGTGGTGCGCTCCTTTGGTGCGCAGGTTGGTGTGCAGGAGTTGATTGAGCAGGCCGGTCATCCGGCCCTGCTGCAGGTACGGGGTCAGCAGGTCGGTCAGCGGTGGTGCGTCCGATAGTTCGGCGAGTACTGCGCCGGTGAGCAGGACGGGCAGATCGCCGTGGCATTTGCGGTAGCTGTCGAGATACGCGCGGGCGCGGGCCTGCGGGCCGGGATCGTCGCGGAACAGTTCGAAGATCAGCATCGGCAGGTTCTTCGGGCCGCCGAATACCGGATCCCCGCCCTCACCGTTGAGGATGGTGGTGGCGCCGTCGGCCGCGGCGGCCTCGGCAAGCAGCAGGTTCGGCACGGTCAGCGGATCACCGACCGGGCAGTCCAGCAGCGAAACGGTATGCGCGAGCCGGTCGGCGACGGCGGCCCCGGGCACGGTGAGGACCCGGTGATCGGTGTGGCAGTGGGTGGCGACCAGGCCCGAATAGGCGAGCTCGTTCGGGGTGGTGCCGTCGAATCCGATCGAATACGACCGCACCGGGTGCTCGTGCAGTTTTGTGGCCAGCGCGGTGACCAGGCTGCTGTCGATACCGCCGGACAGCAGGACGGCGACCGGTTCGCCGGCCGGTAATCGCCGCGCGGTCGCGCTTTCGAGGAGCTCACGCAACCGCTGCGCGTGTTCGCGTGCGGGCTGGTCCTCGGTGTGTTCCGCGGGCTCCCAGAAGATCTGCTCATCGACCGAACCGTCGCACCGCAGCCGCAGGCACCGGCCGGGCAGCACCTCGTGGATTCCGCGCAGCAGGGTTTCCGATCCCGGCAGATAGGCGAAGGTGAGGAACGAGCGCACCGCGGGCAGATGCAGTCCGGTGTCGAGTTCGGGCCAGCGTCGCAGGGCCCGTAGCGAGGTCGCCGCCGCCCAGTGGCCGCGGGCGCGGGCATGGAACAGGGTGCGGGCGCCGACGTGGTCGCGGACCAGTACCAGTTCGGTGCCGGTGGAGATCGCGAGGGCGAACATTCCGTCGGCAGCGGCCAGACCCGCGGTGCCGAAACGCGCATAACAGGCCAGCAGCAGGAGCCCGTCGGCGCAATCGGGTGGCGGGGCGTCCCTGCCCAGTCGCCTGCGCAGTTCCGCGGCGTTGAACAGGGTGACTTCACCTATTGCCGTCAGATCGAGCCAGGTGAAGGGGCCTTCGGCCTGACCCGGTTCGCCGGGAAGCAGCCCGAAGGCGCTGCGGCCCGATACCGAAACCGGGTCGCCGCCGGCCGCGCGTACCTGCGCGACCGGGTCGTGCTCTGTCAGGAAGGCGCACCATCGGCTCACTGCTGCTCCTCAGCCGAAATCGCCGTCGGAATCGGCGTCGCCGCCCCATTCGCCGTATTCACCGGAGCCGTCAGTGGCCGCGGCCGGGTATTCTTCGGCGGCAAGGCGTAGTTCTTCTTCCTGCTCGGGGGAAAGCGAGTCCGGTGGCGCGATGAGGCTGCCCACCAGCACCACCCCTGCCGCGGCGGCGAGGATCCCGCCGAGCCGACCGCCGAACGACGATCGGTTGGCGGTCAGTGTGCCGTCGCCCCACAGGGTTCGGCCGTAACCCGCCTCACGCCCATAGACGACGCGGCCGTCGCCGTAGGTGCGTTTGATCAGGTGCCGGCCCAGCGGCTCGTCGGTGCCGGTGGCGTCGCTGTCGTCGCGCCACGACACCGTCCCGTCCGGTCCGCGGGAGCGCCATTCCTGGCGGCCGTCGGAATACCTGCGGTGCACTGTCCGGTCGGCCAACAGCTCGTCGGTGTAGGTGATCTCGTTGCGTGCGCGCATATTCGGCTCCTTCATGCGGCGGGCCAGGTGAGAAAGCCCGTCCGCCGGGCGCGGCGGATATCGATCGAGGTGCCGGCGGGCCGCGGCACATCGCGGACCAGCCGGTGGACACTGCGCAACAGGACCGCGGGATTCACCGATTCCACCTCGACGGCCCGGCCCCGGCCGGTGGTGCGGATATGGGTCAGGTGCAGAGGCGTGGTCTGGGGCGGGCGCAAGCCGATCGGCACGATATCGACCCCCTCGGGAATGTCGGTCAGGGTGGGTAACCGGTCCGGGAAGGCGAGCTCTGCCGGGGCCGCGTCGTGCAGGACGTAGACGGTGCCGTGCGCGCGGGCGAGCATCGCCGTGATTCCCGGAGCGAGCGGTAGTTCCGTGGCACTCACCACCGGGCACGCCGATTCCATCGGTATCCCGTTGGCGCGCAACATGGCCGCGACCGCCGTGGAACGGCAGACCAGCAGCCGCGGCAGGCCGTAATCGAAGAGATCCGGTTCCGGGGTGTGCGCACCTACGACGGCCGGGCGGGCCGGTGGCGGGCCGAGCAGTCCGGGTACCTCGCCGATACGGTCCAGTGCCGCCCGGAAAACGCGGTACGGCACCACCGGCGGAACCGTGAACGCGGGTCGGCGCGGTAGCCGGTGCGCCGGCAGCACCGTGCGGCACAGCTCGTAGTACAGCTGCCGCTCGGTGAACAGCAGTCCGTTCGGCGCCGCGGCCCGTGCGGCGGCGACACGTAGGAGGCGGTCCCACGCGCCGGCCATCACGCCGCCGGCCATGTCAAGAACCCCGTCTGCCGCGCCGCACGCCGTTCGGCATCGGTTTCGTCCTCGAGTTTTTCGGCCGCCCGCGAGACGACCGCGATGAGCCGCGCCGGTGGGATCGCCGCGATCGGCGACCACCACCCGTCCGCGAGCCAGTCGATTTCCCGCTGGGTGAGCCCCACGGAGTGCAGATAAGAGATGCGGTCGCCGTCCGGTGGCCGCTCGCGTAGCCGGATAGCGGAATCGTTGTCCAGCACCGCGCGTGGGGCCAGGCCGAGGATCCGTACCCGGTCCCCGAGGCTCAGCCGCGCGGCTCTTGCGGTGGCGAATCCTTGCAGGCTGGCATCGTGCAGCAGCAGCACCGGGACGCCGGCCGGAGCGTTCTCGATCCGGTCGGACAGCGCCATATCGTAGGCCTGCGGGATACCGTTGGCCGCAAGGCACGCCCGCACGCTGGGATCGGCGCAGACCAGGGCAACCCGGGGCTGCTCGATCACCGGAATCGGAACCTGCTGCTCGTCGAGGATGCCCGGCGGGAATTCGCCGTAGACGCTGACCCAGCGGCCGATCACATCCGTCCGGAACCCATACGCGGTCACCGGCATCGCGATCCGGGTGCGCCGCCGGAACAACGGCCGGCAGGCATAGATCACCGCCACGCCCCCTGCCAGGGCGACGGCACCGGCCAGAAGCACTTTCCAGAACACGAAAGGCCCGCTCCACCCCTGGATACCGCTGAGCAGGCACAGGATGTAGGTAGCCAGAACAGTGAGTAACCCCCAAGCCCCGATTACACCGCCGATATAACGGTCCAGTTCGGGTAATCGCCGCCGTGCTGCCGCATACCAGAGCTGCGTCACGGTGGCCGACAGGCCGCGACCGGCCGACAGCCGTTCGGTCAGCGACCGTAACCGCAGATCGTGCAGGCCCAGCGGCTCCGCTTTGGGGTCGAGCGCGAACTCACGCCCGCATTTGGAGCACCGGTGATCGGTGCGTTCCCGGCGCAGCAAACTCCCGCTGCAATGCGGACAGATCATTTGTCCGTCCTCTCTCCGGCGCACGCACCAGCAGGTCGTGCTTCGTTCTCGCGGCAGGTCTGAATGACCGCTCTTCAACATTTAGCACGGAAATGCGAACACTTCGTGGCCGATATGGCCCAGGTCGTCGTATCGGGTCGGAACGTGTTCTTGCGGAGGCCGGGGGCGGTGCCCGATGCTGGGGCGATGGATATCGGGATCGCGCTGCCCACCATGTGCCGAGGCTATGACCGGGCGGCCACCGTCGAATGGTCGCGTCTCGCGGATGAGGGGCCGGTCTCCAGTATCTCCTGCGGGGAACGGATGACCTACCACAATCCCGAAATGTGGACGACGATGGCGGCCGCGGCCGCGGTCACCGAACGAGTGCGTATATTCGCGAACCTTTCTGTGCTGCCTGCTCATCCGGTACCGCTGGTGGCCAAACAGGCCGCGACGATCGATGTGCTGTCCGCGGGCCGCTTCACTCTCGGTGTCGGCGTCGGCGGGCGGGGTGGCGACTACCGCAGCCTCGGCGCCGACTCCGAACGCCGCCACGAACGGCTCGACCGGGCGGTCGCCGAACTACGGTCGCTGTGGGCGGGTGAGCCGCCGTTCGACGGTGCCGATCCCGTCGGCCCGCCGTGCGTCCAGGCCGGGGGCCCGCCCGTGCTCGCCGGGGCGCTCGGCCCCAAATCGCTGGCCCGCGCGGCACAGTGGGCCGACGGGGTGGTGTCCTTCAGTGTGGGCGGGGTGCCGGGGGAGATCGCGTGGTCCGCCGAGGCCGCCCGCCGCGCCTGGGCCGACGCGGACCGCGCAACGCCCCGGCTGGTGAGCGGTTGTTTCTACACTCTGGGAATTCCGGACGCCCAGCCGATCCTGCACAGCTTCACCGCGGAATACCTGGACTTTCTCGGCTCCGGCAATGCCACGGCGGCCGCGGCAGCCATGAAGACCTGCGACGCCGACGCACTGCACCGGACGCTGGACGCGGCGGAAGCGGCCGGGCTCGACGAGTTCATCCTGGTCCCCGGCTCGGCCGACCGCGCCGTCCTGGATGCGACCCTGGAACTCATCGCCGCCCGCTGAAGCCGGCGGCCGGTCACCGCGCTACCCGCCGCTCGGGAAGCGCCGGGCCATATGGGTCGAGCCGGACATGCGTCCTGGGGTCGCCGTCATTGCTCCGGCCCCGCAGTGATCCAGTCGGCATCGAGTCGTGGACACAACCCTGGCCTGCGTCGATATCGAACACGACTCGTACCCGGCGGATCGCCCTATTTGCGGTGACCGGCCGGCCGGTGATGTTCTGCGGCGGTGACCTACCCACTTCTCACCCAGCTCATTCCGCGGAACCGGAGACGATTCCTGGCCGCCGCCCTGGCGGTATCCGCGCTGTCGTTCACGACTGCCTGCGATTCTTCACCGGGTACCACCGCGACGTCGGAACCGGCGAGTGTCAGCGCCCCGGCGGCCACCACCCGAGCTTTCGCAGACCTCGAGCAGGCCCACGGCGCCCGGTTGGGTGTTTTCGCTGTCGATACCGCTACCGGCCGCAGCGTCGCGTACCGCCCGGACGAGCGTTTCCCGATGGCGTCCACGTTCAAGGGTCTCGCCTGCGGTGCCCTCCTGCACGAACATCCGCTGTCATCGGGCTTCTTCGACCAAGTGATCCACTATCGGCCGGATGAACTCGTCGAATACTCCCCGGTGACCGAACAGCACGTCGACACCGGGATGACGGTCGCCGACCTCTGCCACGCGGCGATCACCGTCTCCGACAACACCGCCGGCAATCAGATCCTGAAACTCCTGGGCGGCCCCGCCGGTTTCACCGCGTTCCTGCGTTCGATCGGCGACGACACCTCGCGACTGGACCGCTGGGAAACCGAACTCAACACCGCCGTCCCCGGCGATGAACGCGACACCACCACACCGTCCGCGCTGGCCGCCGACTACCGCACGCTCGTCGTCGGCGATACCCTCCCGGCACCTGAACGCGAACAGCTGAAATCCTGGCTCATCGCCACGAGTTCGGGGGCGGACCGTATCCGCGCCGGCCTGCCCGCCGACTGGACCGTCGGCCACAAAACCGGAACCCCCGCCTACGGTTCCGCGCTCGATATCGCCATCGCCTGGCCCCCGGGCCGCGCCCCCTTGGTCATCGCCGTGCTCAGCACCAAACCGGAGCAGGACGCCGAACCCGACAGCGCCCTGCTCGCCGCCGCCACCCGGGCGGCCGTAGCCGAACTGGGAGCCGGCGAAACCGGCCGCTGATACGGATATACCGCTCTCACCGGAATGCCTACGCGGGCAGACCCGGTGGGTAGCGCGTCGCGGCGGGCCGCACATTTACGAGGCAACCTTCCCCGGGTACCGGCCACCACGCCGGACGCGGTGCCCGGCACACTCGTGTGCGCCCGCCGCTCCAGGTCACGCCGACCATCGCCCGCCGGTGATCCCGGCCGTCACGCTCGCCGCGATAGATGACGTTTCGTTGTGCGGGAGCCACGGTCCGGGACGCGGGGGCTCGTGCCGACGTTCGGTGCACCACGTTGATGGTCGTGAGAGAGCGTTTCCGAGTCGGTGATCGGACCCCGGCGCTGTCTCCGCGGCGCCGGGCCGAACGACCGGGTGCACGTAACCATCATGTTTCTTCCTCCTCCGGAACTCTTCCCCAGGCCGGACCCTTGTGTTAGAACTCATGTCAGTTGTCATACAAATTGGAGGAACTGTGGAAGCGGCCCTGCTCATCACCGATGCCGAGGTTGTCGACGAAACAGGAGTCCGGACCGCCGACGTAGCCGTCGAAGGGGGACGTATCGTCGCGGTGGCGCCGCGGCTTCCGGTGGAATCCGCAGGTGAGCGCATCGACGGCACCGGCCGCCTACTGCTGCCGGGGTTCATCGACCTGCACGCCCACTCCGCCCTGCGCCCGTTCGACGACCCGCTGCTCACACCGAAGATCGCGCAGGGTTTCACCACCGAACTGATCTGCCCCGACGGCCTCGGCCCCGCGCCGATCACCGACGCGACCCTCACGAGCCGCCGCAGCTACCTGCGAGGCCTGGAGCCCAGCACCTCCGCTCCGTGGACCTGGCGGAGCATGGGCGAATACCTGGACACCCTGCAACAGGCCCGGCCCGCCGCCAATATGGTGGCCTGCGTTCCGCACAGCGCGGTCCGCGAAGCGGTGATGGGCAATGCCGACCGCCGGCCCGACGCCCGCGAGATGGCGGCGATGAAAGACCTCGTCGAGGAATCGCTGGCCGCAGGCTGCCGCGCGGTCTCGTTCGGCATGATCTACGCGCCCGGCCTGTACGCCGATACCGCGGAACTCATCGGTATCGCCGAAGCCGCCGCCCGATTCGACGTTCCGCTGGTACCGCATGTCCGCAACGAGGCCGCGGGTGTGCTCGATTCGATCGCCGAGTTCGTCCGGGTCTGCGAACACACCGGCGCACCGCTGCACGTCTCGCACGTGAAGCTCGTCGGCGTCCCCGAACTGCTCTCCGACCTCATCGACCTGCTGAGTTCGGCGCAGGACCGGATCCGGCTCACCTTCGACCAATACCCCTACGGTGCCGGTAGCACCCTGTTGAGCGCACTTCTGCCGCCGTACGCCTTCGACGGTGGTCCGGTCGTGACGCTCGAACGGGTCCGCGACCCCGCGGAACGGGAGCGGATGTGCCGGGATATGCACCGCGGGCTGCCCGGATGGGAGAACCTGTTCGGCGCCTGCGGGCCGGAGAACATCGTGGTCACCCAGGCCGGCGCGCCCCGCGAGGCGGCGGTGAGCAAAACGGTCGCCCGGATCGCCGGAGAGACCGGAACCGATCCGGCTTTCGCGGTGCTGGACCTGCTCGCCGATACCGCCTTGGACGCGGCCATGATCGACCACTACTCCGCCGAGGAGGTCGTGCGCGAAATCTTCGTCCGCTCGGGCGCGCTGGTCGGATCCGACGGCGTTTTCAACCCACATCCGCACCCGCGGCTCTACGGAACCGCACCGAAAGTGCTGGGTCGTTTCGCCTTGCGGGACAAGCTGATCACGCTGCCCGAAGCGGTGAACCGGCTGGCGGCCGGACCGGCCCGGCTCCTCGGGCTCGACGACCGGGGTGCGGTCGCCGAGGGCCGGCGCGCAGATCTGGTGCTGATCGACCCGCGGCGATACGTGGACACCGCGACCTACGCCGAGCCGCACAACACCCCGCCGGGCGTCGAACTGGTGACGGTCGGCGGTGAAACGGTCTGGCGGTCCGGCGAACACACCGGCCGGCGGCCCGGAACCGTCACCGGCGGCACCGTGCAGGGAGACGACTGAGATGCGCGGCGAGGTGGCGAACCAGCGAATCGACCGAGACAGGCTGCGGGACTTCTTGTTACGCCTTGTTGCGGCACGCAGTCCGGCGACAGCGGAACAACCCGCGGTCCGGGTGCTGTCGGAGGAACTGACCGCGCTGGGCTTCGATGTCACCACCGACGACTGGGGCAATGTGCTCGGCACGCTGCGTTTCGGTGCGGGTCCGGTGGTGCTGGTGGACTGCCACCTGGACACGGTGGAGGTGACCGACCCGGACCGGTGGTCGCACAGTCCCTGGGGTGAGGTGGCCGACGGGGTGGTCTACGGCCGCGGCACGGTCGATATGAAAGGCGCGCTGGCGGCGGCCGTGTACGGTGCGGCGGCGTTGCCGGCCGGTTTGCGCGGCACGATCGTCGTCGCGGGAACTGTCTGCGAGGAGCTGGTCGAAGGTCCCGCGCTGAGCCGGGTGCTGGAGCAGGTGCGGCCGGATGTGGTCGTGATCGGCGAACCGTCCGCGAATCGGCTGATGCTCGGCCAGCGCGGCCGGGCCGAGGTGAAGATCGAGGTGATCGGGCGGTCGAGTCATTCGGCCTACCCGGAGGCGGGGGTGAACGCCGCCGAAGTGATGGCCGATGTGATCACCGCCGTCCGCGACCTGGAGTTCCCGCAGCACCCGGACCTCGGACCGGCCATGATCGCCCTGACCAATCTCAAATCCGCACCGTATCCGAATGTTTCGGTCGTCCCCGACCGGTGCGTCGCGACCTACGACCGGCGCACGGTACTCGGCGAATCCGCGGCCGATGTGCTCGAGCCGATACGTGCGCTGGGGGAGCGGATAGCCCGGACCGCCGGGGCCCGGGTGGCTGTCGAACTCGCCCGCAGCAGTTTCACCACCTGGACCGGAGTCGATGTGTGCACCGAATCTTTCGCTCCGGCGTGGTGTGTACGGGCGACGGAATGGCCTGCTGCGCAGGTTATCCGGGAATTCGAGGCGGCCGGCTTGGCGGCTCGGCCCGGCTACTACCAGTTCTGCACCAACGGGTCGGCCAGCGCGGGCCGGCACGGAATTCCCACGCTCGGTTTCGGGCCCGGCGACCCCGGCCGGGCCCACACCACCGACGAATGCCTCGCCCTCGACGACCTGTACCTGGGTGCCCACGGCTACGCCGTGCTGCTGCAGGCCTTGCTCGCCGCGGAAATCGGACAGTCTGCGCCCGAGCAGCTCTGAATATCGAAGGAACGACACATGAACGCGACCGTTATCACCATCATGGTGGTCTATCTGGCCATCATGATCGGTATCGGCCTGTACGCCCGGACCCGGATCAAGGACAGTACCGACTATCACCTCGCCGGGCGCCGGCTGGGCGTGTTCATGATGGCCGGAACCCTGGCCGCCACCGAGATCGGCGGCGGTAGTTCGGTCGGTGTGGCCAGCAAGGCCTACGGTGATTGGGGGCTTTCGGCCGGGTGGTATGTGGTCGCGGCCGGTATCGGCATTCTGCTGGTGTCGTTCGTGGCTCCGGCAATGCGCCGGACCATGGCGGTCACCGTTCCCGAGGTGATCGGCCGGCGTTACGGACCTGCCGCACAGACGATGTCGGCGGTGCTCGGCAGTGTCGCACTGGTGGCGCTGACGGCGGTGCAGATCACCGCGACGGCGACCATCGTCTCCACCCTGGGCGGTATCAGCCTGACCTGGTCGATCGCGTTCACCGGGGTCGCGGTCATCTTCTACACCTGGATCGGCGGGATGTGGAGCGTCACGCTCACCGATTTCGTGCAGTTCTTCCTGATTGTCGGCGGATTCGCGGTGGCCATTCCGTTCGCCCTGCACAACGCGGGCGGCTGGGACAATGTCGTGGACAACCTTCCCGAGGGTCAGCTCGGATTCACCAAGATCGGGTGGCCGACCATCATCGGCCTGGTCGTGCTCTACTTCATGACCTTCTCCACCGGCCAGGAGGCCGTGCAGCGCTACTACTCCGCCCGAACACCCCGCACCGCGGTACTCGGTTCGCTGCTGTGCGGCACATTGATGTCGCTGTACGCGTTCATTCCGGCGGTGCTGGGGCTGATCGCGCTGGCGGTCTACCCCGATATCGACCCGAACAATGCGCTGGCCACGGTGTCGGTGGGATTGCTGCCCTCGCTGATCGCCGGTCTGCTGCTGAGTGCCGTGGTTTCGGCGACGCTGTCCAGCGCCAGCGGCAATATGCTCGGCTCCTCGACCATCTTCATCAAGGATCTGCTACCCAAGCTCGGCGGCAAGGTCACCGACGACAACGAGCTGACGTACAGCCGGATCGGGGTGCTTGTCGTGGGAGTGCTCGCCACGCTGATCTCGCTGTGGAGCCAGGCCATCATCCCGCTGCTGGTGTTCGCGTTCACGATGCGGTCGGCGGGCCCCTTCTCCGCCTTCATGTTCGCGCTGCTGCTGAAGAAGACCAGCCGGCTCGCCGGTGTCGTCTCCATCATCGTCGGCACCGTCTGCGGGTTCGTATGGGAACTGTCCGGTGAACCGTTCGCCGTCGCGGCCATCATCTTCGGCAGCCTGTGCGGTCTCGCGTCGTTCCTGCTGATCCATATGATCGACGCGCGCCGCGGGAAGCTGGTGCCGGACGCGTACGGACCGGAGGCCGATAAGCAGCCGGTTCCCGTGGCTCCCTAGCGGAATCGCCCCGCCGCCCGGCCGGGTGGCGGGGCGCGCCGTCAGCTTTCGCGGCGGCGCCGCAACTGGAAACGGAACGTCTCGGGCGACAGCCAGGCCTCGCTGCGGTTGACAACCGCACCCAACGAATCGCGGGTCAGTTCGCTGAGTTGCAGCAGCGGGCTGGCGTCCTCACAATCCAGCCGGTCGCGCAGTTCGCCGGTGGCCACCACCGGGATCAGGGTGCAGTCGGAGTATTCCGCCAGCCCGTCGGCCAGCAGCAGATCCAGGACCGAACCGTCGAATCGGCGCCGCATCGTATCCAGCGGTAGCACCGATTCCGGGACGTAGTCGACAATCAGCGCGACCTTACGCGCATCGATGGTTTTGGTGCGGCTCACCACGGTGATCGGCCCCGGTTCGAAAATATCGGCCAGCGGATCGTCGTCCCGGTCGATCCGGGTGAATTCCAGGTCGGCGGTGCGGATTTCCTTACCGGACTGCTGGGCGAAGGTATCGAAGGACGAAAGCCGGTCGATACCCGAGCTGATCGATTCGGGTCGCGGCAGCACGATCGAACCCGACCCGCGCACGATCCGGATATAGCCCTGGTCCTTGAGGCTCTGCAGGGCGGCGCGGATCGTCACCCGGGACGCGCCGAACAGCCGGGACAGTTCGCTTTCCGAGGGCAGCCGGGCGCCTGCCGACAGCTTCCCGGACAGGATGAACTCGTTGAGGATGGCTTCCCGGATCTCCGCGTGCAGCTGGCGCCGGGAACGGATCCGGGAGATGTCGTCGCCGAGGCCCGCCGATTCGGCGGGGGCGCTGGTGGCCATCGCGGGAGCCCTTTCACTGTGCTGCGGTCGGACGGACGTGCGGGGACGCCTGCGCAGCTTAGCAGGGCGATTTGGCTTAAGTCACTTGACAGTTGTCATACAAATTTCTATTCTGAACCCGTCATTCGCAGCCCGGGAGGAACGTGATGTCAGAACCGCGACTGGTGCGGAACCCATTGGTAGCCAAGGACACCGTGCGTCCACTCGTCGACGGTAGCCGGGATTTCCACCGGTCGATGCCCGGCTACCGCCCCACTCCGCTCGCCGCGCTCCCCGCGGCCGCCGCCCGCCTCGGCGCCGGCTCGGTGCACGCGAAGGACGAATCCGCCCGGATGGGTATGCCGTCGTTCAAAATCCTCGGCGCCTCCTGGGCCACCTACCGGACCCTGCTCGCACATCTCGGCCACCCCGCCGACAGTGGCCTCGGGCTCACCGAGCTGAAAACCGAACTCGCCGCGAAGGCGCCGGGTTTGCGGCTGGTCTCGGCCACCGACGGCAACCACGGGCGTGCCGTCGCCCGGATGGCCGCGCTGCTCGGACTCTCGGCCCATATCCTGGTGCCCGAAGATATGGTGCAGGAACGGATCGACGCCATCGCGGGCGAAGGCGCCCGAGTGGAAGTAGTGCCCGGTGGTTACGACGACGCCATCCGCCGCAGTGCCGAACTCGCCGATACCGATTCGCTCGTCGTCTCCGACACCTCATGGGAGGGATACGTCGACCCGCCGTCCTGGGTGATCGACGGATACTCCACGATGATCGGCGAAATCCTGGACGAGATCGCCGCCGGCGGCATCCCCCGGCCGACCGTGGTGGTCGCGCAGATCGGAGTGGGCGCCTTCGGTGCCGCGGTCGCGCGCGGATTCCGCGAGAGCGCGGGCACCCGGCTACTCGGCGTGGAACCCCTCGACGCCGACTGTGTCACCGCCAGTATCGAGGCCGGCGGTATCACCACCATTCCCGGCCCGCAGCGGTCGATCATGGCCGGACTCAACTGCGGCACACCGTCGGTGATCGCCTGGCCGGATGTCTCCGGCGGTTACGACATTTTCGCCACGGTCACCGACGCTGCCGCCGAAGACGCCATGCGGCTGATGTATGCCGACGGCGTCGTATCGGGTGAGAGCGGGGCCGCCGGGCTGGCCGGATTGCTCACCCACGCAGGCGAACTGGGGCTGGGACCCGACGATCACATTCTGATCTTCTCCACCGAGGGCGCCACCGATCTCGCCAACTTCAACCGTGTCACCGGCGCCGCGCTCGCCGGCGCGTGAGTGGAGGAGCACATGACTACATCCGATATCCGGGTCGACGCCGACCGGCTGTGGCGATCACTCGGCGAATTGGGTGACGTAGGAGCATATTCCGACGAGGACACCGGCCTGCGCGGTGTGCGCCGGCTGGCCCTGACAGATGCCGATCTGGCCGGGCGGGACCTGGTCACCGGCTGGATGCGCGCGGCCGGGCTCACGGTGATCATCGATCGGATCGGCAATATCTACGCCCGCCGTGACGGCCGCGACAACACCCTGCCGCCGGTGATGGTCGGATCGCATATCGACACCGTCGCCACAGCGGGCCGGTTCGACGGATGCCTCGGTGTCCTCGGCGGACTCGAGGTGGTCCGCACCCTGAACGACCACGGTATCGCCACCGAACGGCCGATCGAGGTCGCCGTGTTCACCGAGGAAGAAGGGGTGCGGTTCGGCACCGATATGCTCGGCAGCGCGGTCGCCGCCGGCCGGATCGAACTGGACGACGCACGGCAGCGGACCGATCCCGATGGTGTGAGTGTCGGCGCCGAGATCGACCGGCACGCGCTGGCCGGTGAGGTCGCGGTACCGATCCGGGCGCCGTTCGCCTACCTGGAATGTCATATCGAACAGGGACCGATACTGGCGGCGGGGGATACCCGGATCGGCGTAGTACAGGGAGTCCAGGCGATCACCTGGCTCGAACTCCAGATCACCGGGCGAGCCGCGCACGCCGGCGCCACACCGCATCATCTGCGCCGCAATGCCGGCCTTGCCGCCGCACTGATCACGGTGCGGCTCAACGAGATGGTCGAATCCGGTGAATACGGCGCGATGCTGGCCACGGTGGGGCGGCAGGTCAACTATCCGAACCTGATCAATATCGTGCCCGAGAAATCGCTGATCACCGTCGATCTGCGCAATCCCGACGGCGCGGCCATGGAACGCGCGCAAGCCGATCTCGCGGCCTATATCGCCGAAGTGGAGAAGCTCGCGGGGGTCACGATCACCTCCCGCACCACGGCCGCGACCCCGCCCGTGGTGTTCGCGGAACAGATGCGGGACCTGGTCGAAAAACATGCCGCGAACCTCGGGATGAGTAGTGCCCCGATTACTTCCGGCGCCGGACACGATGCGGGCGAGATCGCCGCACTGTGCCCCGCCGGAATGATCTTCGTTCCCGGCCTCTACGACGGAATCAGCCACAACCCGCGGGAATACTCCACCCCGGAAGCCTGCGCGGACGGTATCGATGTACTGCTGCATGCGGTGCTCGACCTCGCAGGAGTCGCCCCACGCTGAATGCCTGCGCGTCGGGCGGTCGCTGGGGCCCGTTCCCGGTCGCATGATCTCCGCCTGACCCCGGCCTGCCCTGGGGTCGGCCCCGGTCCAGCTCGGCTCGGCTCAGCCCGGTTCGGTTCGGTTCGGCCAGCTTGGATCGGTTCGGCTCGGACCCAGCCGGCCCGGCTCGGACCCGGCCAGCTCGGACCAGCCTGGCTCGGCCTGGTTCGGTTCAGCCCGCTCGGTTCGGCTCCGGAGGCCCGGGCCGACTCCGCAGTACGCCTCAGTGGCGGTTCAGTTCCCTGCGGTGCGATTCGGGCTGAATCGGCCGGGACAGGTAGTCGCCGCGGGGCTTCTGTTATTCGGTTGACCGGGACCTCCCGGGCACCGAGGATGCTGCCATGCGCGTGGGTGTCGTGGGTTTGGGGATGGGGTTGTATCTGGCCACCTGGTGCCGCCGGCTCGGGATCGAAGTGGTGGCCGCATGCGACCGCGACCCCGGCCGGCGGGCCGAAGCACAGGAGCAGCTGCCGGTCGTGCGGCTGGTCGACGAATGGCCCGCCCTGCTGGAGGAGCGGCTCGATGCGGTGGTGCTCGCCAACGATTTCGACGAGCACGCGCCCCTGGCCATCGCATTTCTCGACGCGGGCGTCCACGTGCTTTCCGAATCCGCGGCATGTGCCGACGAACAGCAGGCGCGGGCGCTGCTTGCGGCGGAGCGGCGTTCTGCGGCCACCTATTCGTTCGCCGAGAACTACGTGTTCCATCCGCACATCCAGCTGGTGCGCACCATTGTGGAAGCGGGAGAGATCGGGCGGGTGAACCTGATCGAGGCGGACTACCTGCACGGGATGGCGCCGGAGGCGGTTGCGTCGCTGATCGGCGATCCGGCGCACTGGCGTGGCCGGATCGCACCGACAGCGTATTGCACCCACACGCTCTCACCCGTCCTCGCTCTCACCGGGGCGCTGCCCACCGAGGTGGCGGCCTTCCCGGTCGACAGCGCCGATCCGCGCCCCGCCGTGGTGATGCTGGTGCGACTCGACGACGGTGGGCTCGCGATCACCCGGCACGGTTTCCTGCAGGGCGAACCGGACAGTCATTGGAGCTGGTTCTCGGCGCGCGGGAGCGAGGGGCTCGCCGAATCGGTGCGGGCGCCCGGTGAGCGCGCGTGGTCGGTGCGCGTGCGCAAGGAATCGTGGACCGATCCCGGCGGAACCGTGCGCGACGAGGAACGCGAACCCGCACAGCTGTTCCTTCCCGACGGAACGCGCGTGGAGCCGAAGGCTGAAGGTACGGTGCGAATCCTCGAAGGATTTCGTGCGAGCGTCGAAGACGGCCGGCCGCCGCTCGTTCCCGCGTTGCCCGCGGTTGCCGCATCGCTGGTCGGTATCGCCGGTGCCCGCTCGCTGCGCGAGAATTCGCGCCCGATACCGCTGCCGGATTTCGTGGTCCGCGGTGCCGACCCGGCCCCGTGACCGCGCCCGGGATCAGTCGTCGGTCTTGATCTTCTTCATGATGAGGTGGGAATCCACCCGGGCCACGGCCCGCAATCCCATGAGCTTTCCCGTCAGGAACGTTTCGAAGACTTCCTGATCGGTGACCGCCACCCGGACGAAATAATCGGGCCGGCCGAACAGCCGGTGGAATTCCACCACCTCGTCGTAGGAGGCGATGGCGGTCTCGAATTCTTCCACCGTCTGCAGATCGTTGATGCTGATCTCGACCGCGACGATCACCTCGAACCCGCGAGCCAGCGCCGCCGGGTCGACCTGTGCGCGGTAACCGCTGATCACACCGGCTTCCTCGAGCCGTTTCACCCGGCGCAGGCACGGGGGTGGTGTCAGCCCCACCCGCTTGGCCAGCTCGACGTTCGTGAGACGGCCGTCCTTGCGGAGGTGAAACAAAATATCTCTGTCCACAGAATCGAGATGCATATATGTCCCACAGCGCTTGTTTCCGGTCAGATGAGGAAACCATATTACGCCGAAAGAAACATAAAATGACCTGGTGAACAGCACTTCGGCACCGACAGCGATATCCGGCACTCCGGCTCCGGTCACGCCGCGCTCGGACCTGCGGTCGGCGCTGGTGGACACCAGCTCGGTCGGTCTCGCGTTGTTTCCGCTCGGGCTCGCGCTCGGGGTCCTGGTGGTGCACAGCCACCTGGCCTGGTGGTGGGCCCCGGTGTTCGCCGGGATCGTCTACGCCGGATCGCTCGAATTCCTGCTGATCGGGCTGGTCACCGCCGCCACACCGTTGGCGCAGGTGGCGTTGGCCGCGTTCCTGGTCAATTTCCGCCACGTCTTCTACGCGCTGTCGTTCCCGCTGCACCGGATCCGTGGCCGGTGGGGCAAAGGGTATGCGACCTTCGCTCTCACCGATGAGGCCTACGCACTCACCACCGGCCCGGCCGCCCAACAGTGGAGCGGCCGCCGCATCCTGTGGCTACAAGTCCTGTGCCAGGGGTATTGGGTGGCCGGAGCGACCGTCGGTGCCGCGGGCGCGGCGCTGATACCGGTCCAGCTCGAGGGCCTCGATTTCGCCTTGACCGCGCTGTTCGTCGTCCTGGCCGTGGACGGCTACCGCGCCGATCGGGATGTACCGGTGCCGGTGCTCGCCCTGCTCTGCGCCCTGACCGCCCGGGTTCTGCTGCCCGGGCAGATGTTGCCGGTCGCGCTGGGGCTGTTCCTGGCGGCCCTGCTCGTCCGCCGGGCATTCACCGCGAAGGAGACCGCCGATGCCTGATACCGGCTATCTGATCGCCGCCACGGCACTGTGCTCGGTGATCACCTGGTCGCTGCGCGCCCTGCCGTTCGCGGTGCTCGCCCCGCTGCGCGCCAGCCGTATCGTCGACTATCTGGGTCGCCATATGCCGGTCGGTGTCATGGTCATCTTGGCCGCGTACACCCTGCGCGATAGCGCCCCCACCCAACTGTGGATCACCGGCCCCGCCCTCGCCGTCACCCTTGCCCTGCACCTGTGGCGCCACAACGCCGTCCTCAGCATCCTGACGGGTACCGCCGTCCACGTCGCACTGACCACCGCCCTGGCCTACACCTGACGTGTTCGTCGCGGCCACCTTCGACGTTCGGGTTGCCGCAGCGGTGACCCGGCACGGTCGAGTCCTGGGAGACCTTGCCGCAGCAGGAGCCCGGGCGGCTGTGGCATCGGAGGCGATCGGATTGCAGCGGGCTCAGCGGGCTCGGGTGCGGGCCAGGTTCCAGCTGTTCCAGGTGTCGTCGTCGAGCTGATCGTCGAGCCTATCGAGGAGATCGTTGCGCATCGGGACGGGCAGGCGGTCGAGGGCGGGGACGATATCGACCGACAGGCCGGCCAGGTAGCCGATATCGAGATCCTCGCCGCGCTCCCAGCGGTCGATGTTCTCGGTGGCGACCAGGCCCTCGGGATTAAGTGCGGCCAGCGCCAGCAGGGCGGCCGTCCCCGTCGCGATGGCACTGCGCGGCAGCCACGCGGTTTCCAGGCGCAGGACGGCAATGATCACCAGCACGTAGACGATGCCCAGCCAGAGTTCGCAGGTGCCGACCAGCAGCCGCAGCACGGTGAATCCGTACGCCTGCTGGTAGGTCCACATCCGTCCGAGCGCGGAGGCGATCATCACCAGAGTGAGCCCGCTGATCGCGCACAACAGGCCGCGCAACCACAGCCGGTCCACGGCGGTGTCGCGGGCGGCCCGGTGCAGGACGGGCAGGATGACGGCGAGCGTGAGCACGGTGACCGCGGAGAGCTGCCAGAAACCGCTCCGGGCATATTCGGCGTAGGTGAGGCCCGCGGTGCGCTGCACATAGTCGTCGCCACCGAACAGGGCCACCAGTTGTGCACCGAGGAACAGCGCGAACACGGCCGTCAGGGCACCGACCGGCAGACCCCACTCCAGCCGTGCCAGTGTCCGTTTCGCGGCCTTCGGCTGACCGTCGGCCGGGAGCGGGGGGCCGGCAAGCAGGTACAGGGCGCCCAGAGTTCCGATACCTGCCCAGACGAACACCAGGACCCAGCGAGTCAGGGTATCGCCGTCCATTCGCGGCACCAGACCGTCGACCAGCGCGGCGAACGTGGCGTCGGCGCCGGCCAGCAGCGGGACGAACACCGCAAGCAGCGCCACCGTGACCGCGGCGGACACACCGAGCCGGCGATTACGCGCACCCGCGCCGCCGGGCCGTTTACCCAGCGCGTTGTACACCCAGGCGACGGCCCCGATCGAGGCCAGCGGAACAGCCAGCGCATCCCGGAATATCCCGCGTTCCGACCGCCGGCCCACCACCGCGAGCGACCCGGCCACGGCCGCGGCCGCCACACACAGAACGAACAACCACCCCGCGGCCCGGAAAGTACCGACCGCCAGCAACGCCAGGGCCGCGATCGCCCACCACAGCCGTTCCCGGTTCGGCGCCTGTGCGTGCGCCGCTCCCGCGGTCCGGCGTGCCCGGTGATGGACCACACCGACTGCGGCCGCCGCCGTTGAACCCGTGAGCAGCCAGCCGATTCCGGGGCGATCGAGCGGAACGGTCGCCGCGGCGACCAAACCCGTGACGGCCGCCGCGGGCAGCACACCCGCCGGGTACGCGATCAAGTGGCGGCGTGCTGTGACTGCCGATGGCCTCGGGTATCCCGGTGCACCCAGTGCGCTGGGCGGTTGCAGTGGTGCCCGGTTGCCGGGACCTCGGACTGTGGGATCGGATGCCGGATCCGCGGCACATCCGTTTTCGGCGGGGTGTTTCGCAATATCGGCGACCGCAACCGGTGAACCGTATGCCGGCGCGGCCGGATTTCCTGCCCCGGCCGCGTGACGTCGAGCGCTGGCCGGGGCAGCGGTACCGGCCGCTTCTTCGGCTGCGGCACCTGATGTTTCGGTTGTCCCGGTCGTCACGAGCGTGTCGGCCGAACTGGCCGAATCCGCAGACACGGTCGACCCGGCCGATCCCAACGGGTTGCTTGTTGCTGCTGCCGGTATCGGTTTCGCGTTGTCGGTCGCTGCTGTCGAGTCGTCGGGTTTCACGGGGTCGGCCGTTGCTGGGAGTTCTGTTGGTGTGGCCGGGCCGGTTGACGCCGGGGTCTCGGTCGGTCTCGCGCGGTCGGTTGTTCCCGACGAGTCGTCGGGCTTGGGCGGGGCGGTGGTTGCCGGGGTCTCGGTCGGTTTCCCGCGGTCGGTCGTTCCTGTCGAGTCGTCGGGCTTGGGCGGGGCGGTGGTTGCTGGGGGTTCTGTTGATGTCGCCGTGTCGGTTGTTCCGGTCGCGTCGGCCGGCGTCAGCAGGTCGGCCGTTGCCGCGGGATCGGTGGGTAGCGACGGATCGGTTGTCCCCGCCGGCGCGGCTGATCTCGACGGGTCGGCCGGTTCGGCGGAAGCCGTCGAACCGATGTTCTCGGTCGTCCCCGCGATCCCGGGCATCGCTGAGTTCGCGGTTGCCGGCGTGTGTTCGGGCTCGGCCGGTTCCGCCGACGTCGCCGGGCTGGTCTGTTTCGGGTCGTTGTCGTTCGGTGTGGATCTTCTGGGCATGGAGTCCCTCCTGAAGGTGTGCGTTATCGCCCCGGGGCCGATCGGCGGCCGGGCTGTGCAGATGGATCGGTCAGTGGTCGGGTGGTTCGGTGGCCGGGAGGATCACGCGGATCCGGGAGCCGGGGCCGGTCACGGCGATGGAGCCGCGATGCAGATCGATCACCCAGCGGGCGATGGCGAGTCCGAGCCCGGTGCCACCGCCGTCGGTGCGGCCGCCGCGGGTGAAACGATCGAAGATCCGCTCGCGCTGGGCGGGTGGTATGCCGGGGCCGTCGTCTTCGATGTCGATGACGAGGTCACCGCCCGCGGTGTGGGCGCGCAGCCGGACCTCACCGCCGGCCGGACCGTGCCGGGCGGCGTTGTCCAGGAGGTTCAGCAGCACCTGGTGCAGGCGGGCGCGGTCGGCGTAGACGGTCGCGGCCTCCGGTTCGGCTGCGCTGCGGAAGCGGATTCCGCGACCCGATGCCGCCGTCATGACCTCCACCTCGGCCACCACCTCCGCGAAAAGCGGTGCGATGGCGAATACGCCGCGGTCGAGCGGGACGGCACCCGCTTCGATACTCGATATATCGAGCAGTTCGGAGACCAGCCGCCCGAGCCGCTCGGTCTGGGCGAGAGCCGTTTCGAGTGTTTTCGGATCGGGTTGCGATACCCCGTCCACGAGGTTCTCCAGGACGGCGCTCAGCGCGGTGATCGGGGTACGCAATTCGTGCGAGACATTCGCGATGAGGTCGCGGCGCTGCTGGTCGGCGGCGGCCAGATCGTCGGCCATCCGGTTGAACGCCGCGGCCAGCTGGCCCACTTCGTCGCGCGAAGAGGCGCGTACCCGGCTCGTGTAATCGCCGCGCGCCATCCGCTGCGCGGCCGCGGTCATCTCCCGTAGCGGCATGGTGATGCCGTGGGCCAGGAACTGGGAGGACACCAGCGCGATCACCATCGCCGCCAGCGTGGTCATCGGTGGCAGCCAGCCGATCTGCAGGCGGAAGTAGCCGAAGGCGAGTCCGCCCGCGAACAACATCAGGACGGCCAGTTTGAGTTTGATGGAGCGGATCCGGTCCAGCGGCCGCGGCAGCACCGCCGCTACCCGGTCCGAGGCCCGCCTCACCCCGCCCAGGACCCCGCCCCGGTCCGCGGAAGGGGTGCGCGTGGGTCCGCTCATCTGCTCTCCAGGGCGTAGCCGACACCGTGGACGGTGCGGATCAGGTCGGCGCCGAGTTTGCGGCGCAACGCCTTGATATGACTGTCGACCGCGCGGGTGCCCGCGGCATCGGCCCAATCCCAGACCTCCTCGAGGAGCCGTTCGCGGGCCAGCACCGCGCGGGGGCGTTGCGCCAGCCGGGCCAGCAGATCGAATTCCAGCGGCGTCAGCTGCGCTTCGACTCCGCCACGCCAGACCCGCCGCTGATCGGCGTCGATCCGCAGATCCCCGACCACGGTGATCGCGGCGTTCTGTCCCGCGGCGCGTTCGACCCGCCGCAGCAGGGCGTGTACCCGGGCGGTGAGTACCCGCAGGGAGAACGGTTTGGTGAGGTAGTCGTCGGCGCCGACGCCGAGACCGATGAGCTGGTCGGTTTCGTCGGTGCGTGCGGTGAGCATCAGCACCGGCACCGGCCGTTCGGCCTGGATCCGCCGGCAGACTTCCAATCCGTCGAAACCGGGCAGCATGATGTCGAGTACCACGAGATCGGGTTCGAATATGCGCGCCGCGGCGACCGCGGCGGGCCCGTCGTGGGCCAACTCCACCGTGAACCCTTCGGCCCGCAACCGCGCCGCCACGGATTCGGCGATGGTGAGCTCGTCGTCCACCACCAGAATCCGCCGCGCCGTCGCTCCCCCTGCCGGTGCCTTCTGTTCCATGATCGGGGAGCCTAGCCACCCCATGTGGAGAGAACAGGCGCCAATTGTGGAGATTCTGTGTGCCCCGCAGCTCGATCGCCGCGAACCGCCGGTGTCCGTTCCCAACCTGTGGAAACGGTGGCACAGTCTTCGGCAACGCCCGTACTGATCGAGCACGCACCGGTCGACACAGCAACGGCGTGTACCGCCCCGGGAAGGGCCGGTACACGCCGTGCTTCGGTACGGGCGGTGTCTCAGAGCGCGAGCACCGCGGGGATGGTCAGGACCGCCACGTAGTAACCCATGAACAACACTCCGGCGTGGATCTTGAAGAACCGGCACAGCAGCCCGCCGACCAGGCCGACCGTGAGTGTCACGGCGAGGCCGAGTATCCCGCCCTCCCAGACACTGATCACCACGACCAGTCCGGCGAACGCGGCGATGATGGCCTCGTGGCTCACGTAGCGCACGACGATACTGGCGGCCCGGTGGGCGAAGTTCATCGCGAACGGGTAGGCGATGAGCACCGCCACCGCGACGGCGGCGAGCCCGTAGAAGAGGAATTCGGTATTGGTGAGCGCGGTCGACAGATTGTCGATATTGCCGTTGCCGTCGTCGGTGGTGAAAACCGGTGGGGCGTTGAACAGCGGCGCGGCGGGTCCGGCGGCGACCGGGCTCAACGGCAGCCCGAAAGCGATGAGCGGGATGAGCGCTTCGGCGATATAGGTCGATTCGGTGGTGCCGTTGCGCGCGGCAATCACCGAGGTGAGCCGGCGGTACCCGTGTTTGACCCTGGTGGCGACCACTTCGCCCATCAGTACCGTCATGGCGACCGGACTGAATACGAACGTCGCGCTGGACACCGTGGCGGTGGCCGCGACATAGCCGGTCTGCCCGCGGTCGAGGATCCGGAACGGATTGGGGAAGTACCCCTTCCATGTCTTGACATCGGGAGCGAGCCATACTGTCGCCGGCTCCTTGCGCGCCATCTCGGCACGTCCCTGCGGGCCCAGTGACAAGAAGAGGTCGGCGATCAGCGGTCCGACGGCGATACCGAGGAAATAACTGATATTGAGTGCGACATCGTAGGACTCGGTGAGCTGTTTGAGACCCAGGATGAGGACGACGAACGGTACGAGCGCGAGCACGCCCGCCCATTTCCCGGGCGACGCATAGGCGATACCGATCGCGGCCAGCAGGAACAACCACGGCGCGGCGGACTGGACATGGTCGGCGACCGGGGCCAGCAGCGTGGCGAACAGGACCGCGGCCGGGACGGCGATCACGGCGGCGATCACGGCCGCGGAGATCGCTTTGCGGAGTGCGATATGCGGTACGCCCAGCGCGCGCAGCATCCGCGCTTCGCGCATGAGCGGAACCGCCATCGTGTCCCCGGGTATCCCGAGCAGCGTGGTCGGCGCCGCATGCGTCATATGTTTGGCCACGGCCCCGGCGAGGAAGAACGTGAACACCGCCGCGGGGGGCGCGCCGAGCAGGATGACCAGCAAGGTCAGCGGGGCGATGGTCGCGGTTTCGTCGGTCCCCGACACCATTCCGATCAGCGAGAAGACGATCGCGCCGATCACGGCGAGGATGACGGCCAGCGCGATATCGCTGGTGAGGATCGCACTCATGACGTGACCCCGGTGTTCTCGCGTTCGGCCGCGGCGAACCGCGGGCGCAGCCCGAGGTCGTCCAGTTCACGCCGGGTGTGGTCGGGCAGATCGTCCAGCGATCCCAGGCCCTGCCGTTCTTCCTGCAACGTGGCGATGACCTCGCCGACGGCCGCGTCTTCGGACGCGTCGGTGACCACGATCCGTTTCGGCCGGAACAGCCGCCCGCAGATCACCCCGGCCACCACACAGCCGGCGATACCCACCAGCAGGGCGTAGGCGTCGGCCAGCGATTCGTTCGCCACGAACGAGGAGAATGCCCAGTCGGACAGCAGAAGCGCGGCCAGGCTCACCCCGATGCCGATGACCACGGAGAAGGCCAGATGGCGACCGACGACGGTGTCACCCCACACCTCCAGGTACTGCGGGTGTTCGCCGCCCGGGGCCGCCGGTGCGGTGGCGGGTGGGTCGGCCGGTGCCGCCGGCACTGGCGGCGCGGGTTCGGTGGGCATGGGTACTCCGTCGGCGTCGAGGGGTCGGGCTGGTCAGGAAGTCGAGGCGGCGAGTGCGCGGACCACTCGCGAAGGGCTGGGGCGGCCGAGGACGGTGGACATCCAGCGGGAGGTCGCGACCAGCGCGTCCAGGTCGATACCGGTGGCGATACCTAGTCCGTGCAGCATCCACACCAGATCCTCGGTCGCGAGGTTTCCGGTGGCTCCGGCGGCATAGGGGCAGCGGCCCAGGCCGCCGGCCGCACTGTCGAACTCGGTGACGCCGGCGGTCAGGGCGGCGTAGACGTTCGCGAGCGCCTGGCCGTAGGTGTCGTGGAAATGCATCGCCAGGGTCTCGGGGTGGGTCCCGCGTGCGGACAGGGTCTCCAGGAGGTCGTGGACGTGTCCGGGTGTGGCGACACCGATGGTGTCGCCCAGCGAGATCGAGCCCACCCCCATATCGAAGAGGTGTTCGGCGATATCGGCGACGGCACACGTGTCGACGGCGCCCTCCCACGGATCTCCGAAGCACATCGAGATGTACGCGCGGGTGGCGAGCCCGTGCGCTGCGGCGCCGGACACGACGGGGCGTGCGGATTCGAGGGCGCCGCGGACCGTGGTGTTGAGGTTCTTCTCCGCGAAGGTCTCGGTCGCGCTGACGAATACGGCGAGTTCGGTGGCGCCGGCGGCCAGTGCCCGATCGAGCCCGCGGCGGTTCGGGGCCAGGACCACCTGGCGGATATCGCCGGGCAGATCGAGGCCGGCCAGCAGGTCTTCGGCATCGGAGAGCTGCGGAATCCAGCGCGGTGACACGAAACTCGTGAGCTCGACGGCCGAAACACCGGCGGCGACGAGACGCCGGCAGAATTCGGCCTTGTCCGCCGTCGGTACCACGGTGGCCTCGGCTTGGAGGCCGTCGCGGGGACCGACTTCGTAGACCCGGACCGCGGCCGGCATACCCGGCCGCGGGTGCGCGTGCGGCATCGGCCGCCGGACTGTTGTGAGATCCGAGCTCATCTCAGCTCCGGCCCCGCAGCTCCGCGAGCACCTTCTCGGCGTGCTCGACCCGGATGTTCTTGTCCCGGATGAGTTGCGTGACGACGACGTCGAGCTCCGCGGCCTCCGCGCCGGCGGTCACCGCGACGGTCCGGGCGTGCAGGCTCATATGCCCGCGCTGGATACCTTCGGCGGCCAGGGCACGGCAGGCGGCGAGGTTCTGGGCCAGCCCCACCGCGACCACGACCTCGGCGAGCTCGCCGGCCGTCGCCACCCCGAGTATTTTGATCGCTGCCTGCGCCACCGGATGCGCCTTGGTGGCGCCGCCCACCAGGCCGACCGCCATCGGCACTTCGAGGGTTCCGGACAGATGCCCGTCGGCGGTTTTCTCGAAACGCGACAGCGCCGTGTACCGGCCGTCGGGGCCGACGGCGTGGGAGTGGCAGCCCGCCTCGACGGCGCGGGTGTCGTTACCGGTGGCCAGCACCGCGGCGGTGATGCCGTTCATAATGCCTTTGTTGTGTGTGGCGGCCCGGTACGGGTCGGCCTCGGCGAGCGCCGAGGCGTGCACGATATCGTCGACGACCTGCGGCCCGCCCAGCAGATCGCGGTCGAACACTGCGCGGGCCCGCACGATCCGCCGATCGGCCATATTGGTGAGAATGCGGAGCAGCGGCCGGCCCCCGGCGATTTCCGCGAGCCGGGGTGCGACGGCTTCGGCCATGGTGTTGACCGCATTGGCCCCCATCGCATCGCGCACATCGACCACCAGATGCGCCACGACATGGGTGCCGGTCCGGGTCGGGACCAGACGTACGTGCAGATCCCGGGCGCCGCCGCCGAACCGGACCAGCGTCGGATCCTGTTCGTTCGCGAGGTCCACGACGGCCGGACGTTGTTCCAGGATGCGTAGCCGCGCGGCCTCGGGGTCGGGGAGGTCGAGCAACTGGATCTGCGCCTGCATCACCGGACCGGTATCCGAGGTGAAGAATCCGCCCAGGTCGCGAGCCATCCGCGCGGCATTGCTCGCCGCGGCGACGACCGACGGCTCCTCCGTCGCCATAGGGACCAGGTAGTCGCGGCCGTTGACCCGGAAGTTGGTGGCGATGCCGACCGGGACACCCAGCACACCGATCACGTTCTCGATCATGTGATCGGCATGTCCGGTGTCCAGGCCGCGGGCGGGGTCGAGGACGTCCAGGTCCGCGACAGCAACCCCGGTCCGTTCGGAAACCACCGAGCGGCGCTGCTCGACGGACAAGTCCTTGAAGCCGGGAATTCTGCTGTTGACGGTCACTGCGCCCTCCATATCGCGGGGATGCGGTATCCGCGGCCCCGGGGAAAATCTGCCGGATCCGACGCTACGACCACGCTGTAACCGGCGACATGTGGCAAGAGCACATGAAATCGCTTGTTCGGTGTGTTGACCGCCCATTCGGCCGTCATTGCCGGGATACCGAACGCAACTCGTCCAGCCGAGTGGCGAGCGAGATACGGAACAGATGTTCGTCCTGGCGCCAATCCGCACCGAGCAGGGCTTTGAGGCGGTCGAGACGCTGCAGGATGGTGTTGGGGTGATAGTTCAGCGCTCGTGCGGTTTTCGTCGGGCTCGCCTCGTGCCGGACGAAAGTACGCAGGGTGGCGAGCAGATCGGTGCCGTGCCGGGCGTCGTAGTCGACGACCGGGCCGATGGTGAGATCGAGAAACGAGTGCAGGGCCTCCGGGTTCGTACCGAACAGGACCGTGTACGGGGCGTAGGCGTCGGTGGCCACGGCGCCGTTGTCGACCCCCAGCCCCGCCAGCAGGCGCACGGTCTGCTGCGCGGTACGGAACAGGCGCGGCAGCTCGTCGGGTGTGGCGGCCCGCGGCGGGGTCACGAGGAGGACCGGAGCTCCGAGCGCGCCGATGAGATGGGTGCGGAGGTCGTTCGCGAAGGCTATCGGATCGGCGGCCGATCCGATCACGGCGACGGTGGCCGCATACTCGCCCACCAACCCGCTGTCGCCGAGAAATCCGGCGGCGGCGCGTTCGGCGCGAGCCCGCCGGTCCGGCGGCACCTCGACGATATGCAGCGTTCTCAGATCGGATGAGGTCAGGCGGTGGTTACGCATCCGCTTGTCCATATCGCGCCGCCTTTCCGGCGACGAATCCAGCAGATCGGCGATGAGTTCGCCGCGCTCACGGCGGTAGGCGTCGGTGACCGCCCGCTGTTGCAGGGCCAGCAGCGCCGCGACCTGGGCCGCCCGCTCGATCGTGCGCCGCTCCACCGGGCCCAGCTCCACACTGCCGGGCGTGAGCAGCAGCGCGCCGAAATACAGTTCACCGGCGGTGACGGCGGCCACCGCCTCGACCGACCTGTTGTTCTCGACCGTGCGGCAGTGCCCGCTCGACCGGCTCACCGAGATCGCGGCCCGCACATCCGGCGACAGACTCACCGCGACGTGCTCGTTGCCGGCAGCCGCGGAGGTGGCGATCGAAAAGGATTCGGCGTCGACGATGGTCACCCGCCGGTCCAGCGCCGCGGCCAAGGTACGGGCGACCTGCGTGAAACCGCCGCCGGACAGCACGGCGTGGACGAGTTCCTGGTGCACCGCGCTCGACCGGTCCCGGGCTTCCAGATGCGCGGTCAGCTTCTCCAGGGCACCGCGGGTGCGGTCTTGCGATTCCCGGAGTTGCGCGAGGATATTCGCGGTCTGCAGCACCACCGAGGCATGGTCGGCCAGCGCCGAGAGCAGCGCGATCTCTTCGGGAGTGAACCGGTGTTCCTGCCGAGTCGCGGCGAAGAGGACGCCGAGCACGGTGCCGTCGGACAGCATCGGCACACCGAGGATCGAAACGATCCCTTCGGCGAAGACGGCATCGTCGATGGTGTGCTCGTGGGGCCCCTCCACGTACTCGCTGTAGCGGGGTACCCACTGCGCCGACCGGGTATCGGCGATCCGGCTCGCCAGCCCCGTCCCGGCGGGGACGTGCAGGTCCCGGAACTGTGGGGTCACCGCGCCCATCGTCTTTCGGACGTGCAGGTCGCGGGTGGTGGGGTCGAATTCCGACAGGTAGGTCACATCGGTGCCCATCATCTCGTGGGCGCGCGCCACCAACCTGGCCAGCAGCGCATCGATATCGCGGACCTCGGCCAGGTCGCGGGCACTGGAGAACAGTGCGGTGAGCTCCTGTTCGCGGCGGCGCAGGCGCGCGACCTCGGCGCGGTCGCGGCGTACCCGGTCCACGATGTCGCCGCTCGCGCCGGCCTCCAGGCCGAGCTCGGTCAGCGAGCCCGCCAATGCGGTGACGTCCGGTTCACCGTGGGTGACGGTGCGAAGCACCTCCTGGACGAGACGCGCGACGTCACTGCTGTTCATGGGCTACATGATTGCCCCCGCGTCGTCGAGTCGAATCGTCCCCCCGGGCGGTTCACAGCCTGGTCGTCAACAACCAGGCCATGTACGCGAGGTAGGTCGCGACGAACGCCGCGCCCTCCCACCGGTTCAGTCTCCGGCCGGTGCGGAAAACCGGGAGGCATACGAGCGCCGCGGCCACCATGAGGACCAGGTCCAGCGCCAGCACATCGTCGGGTACCGGCACCGAGCCGGGCGCCACCAGGACAGTGGGCCCGAGGATCAGCGCGATATTGAACACGCTGGAGCCGAGCAGATTGCCCAGAGCGATATCCCGGTTGCCGCGCACAGTGGAGACCAGGGTGGTGACCAGTTCCGGTGCCGAGGTGCCGACGGCCACGATGGTCAGGCCGATCACGGCGTCGGTGACCCCGAGGTTGCGAGCTATCGTCACCGCACCGTCGACGAGGAATTCGGAACCGGCCACCACCACGGCGAGCCCGACGACGAGCAGCAGTGCCTCGCGCGCCACGGAACGTTCACCGGCGGGCGGGCCGGCGGGGCTTCCCGGACCGTCGGCAGCTCGGGAATCGCCGGCCGTGCTGCTCGTCCGCTGTGCATCGCTGCGGGCGAGCACCGTCATCAGCAGCAGATACGCGGCGCCGTAGAGGCATAACCACACCCCGTCGCGGGTGGTCAGGCCGCCGTCGCGGGCAAGCACGAACAGCAGTACCGCCGCCCCGATCATGGCGGGTAGGTCGATGCGCAGCGTCCGGTTCTCGAACGTGATCGGCCGGATGAGCGCGCTGAGACCGAGGATCAGCAGGATATTGACCACATTGGTCCCGACGATATTGCCCACGGCCAGACCGGCATTCCCGTGCCGGGCGGCGTTGAGGCCGACCGCCAGCTCGGGAAGGCTGGTGCCCAGGGACACGATCGTCATGCCCACCACGAGGGGGCTGATACCGAACCGGGCCGCGATGGCCGACCCCTCGCGCACCACGAGTTCGGCGCCCACCACCAGAGCCGCCAGCCCGAGCAGCAATGCGAGCACCGGATTCACGGCGTTCCCTCCCAGCACGAGGACGGGAAATACGCTACTCGAGCCGGGGATCGATGGTGGGACGACGCACCGAGCGGGGGTATGCCGGTGGGCGACCTATCCGGTCAGCCCGGATACCCGTTCCACCACCACGAGGGGGATTTCCCGCTCGGTCTGCTGCTGATGCGCGGCCATATGCGGGAATTGCTCCGAAAGCATGTCGAAGAGCCGCTCGCGTTCGGTCCCGCCGGCGGTGTGCGTGGTACCGGTGAACAGGTCGATCCCCGCGGAGGTGGGGCGTTCGACGATGACCTGCGGGTTGGCGGCCAGATTCCGATACCACGCCGGATGCTCGGCCGCGGCCATATTGGACGCCCACAGCACTACTCGGTCGTCACCGTCGGTCAGATAGGCGAGCGGCACGATATGTTGCCGCCCGCTGCGCCTGCCGACCGTGGTCAACAGGACGAGGTCGGCTCCTTTCAGCATTCCCTCCATCGTGATCTCCCCGCCGTTGGCGCGGAAATTGTCCACTACGGACCTGTTGAACGCGGGCATATCACTCGGCAACGACATCTGCTGGATGGTAGTCCCCGCCGGTGACGAACGGCCGTATCCGACGTTCGAACGGTATGGCTCAGAAGGTAATTGCTGATCACGCCCGGTGAGTTCGTCGAGGAACGTGTCGCCGCCCGACGACCCGCCCTGCTCGGCCGGTACGCCCGCGAACCTCCGTGGTAGACCGGGGTGGTCGTAGTCGCCTTCGCGCCGGGCTTATTTGTAGAAACCCTCGCGCAGGTTGATGCCGTGCTCGACCCAGACCTTGAGTGCGGCCAGCATGCCGGTCCACCCCTCGCAGTTGCCGAAGGCGTTCTTCGCGCCGGCTTCGGTCGGGCGCCACGACGATTCGGTAATGGTTACCAGGGTCCGGGTGTCGTTGTCGATCGGCTCGAATTCGAAGGTTGTGGTGGTGGCGCCGGCCTCGTCCGTGGTTGCCTCGCCGTCCCACTGGATGACGATCGTGCGCGGCGGGTCGGCCTTCAGCACCCGCACCGGAAATGCGCCCGGGAAATCGTGGAAATCCCAGGTCACCTCCGATCCCGGGGTGAGCCGGCCGCGGGCCCCTCCGGTGGTGAAGTACTTCGACAGCTGTTCGGGATCGGCGACCGCCTCGTAGACCTCGGCGCAGGACTTGGCCACGCGGCCGGACACGGTGAAGGAGAGTTCTTTCAGCTCAGACATGTGATAAATTTACAACATGTCTGCGGTTGATGACAAGGACCCCGATGATCTGGTGTTCAAAGCACTGGGGTCGGCGACCAGGCGGGCGATGCTCGACGCGCTCAAGGCAGCGCCGCGCACCACGGGTGGATTGTGCGAGCTCTTTCCTGAACTGGACCGCACGACGGTGCTGCAGCATCTGCGGGTGCTGGAGCGGGCCGGGCTGGTGACCGGCCGCAAGGTGGGGCGCGAACGTCACCTCGCTCTGGCGCCGATGCCGATCAAGCGCATCTACGATCGGTGGATCGGTGAATACGCGCGTGCCGCAGTCGAATTGCTCGATGATCTCGACGCCGAGTAGCCGTCACCGGCGAAGGTGGACCGGTCAGCGGCGGCGGCCGGCGCAGGGGGCCGTGCGCGCGGTCTTGGCCTGGTCGACCTCGTCGTCGGTGAGGGCGCGGACCGGTAATTCCTGGCGTGCGATGCTGTCGGCGCGAATACCGTTGAGCGTGATGGCCATATAGCGGCGCCAGATGTCGGAATTGATCGGTTTGGCGAATTCGGCGAGCCCGTCGACCATATGGATCATCGCGAAGAGATCCGACGGTTCGATATCGGGTTGCAGTGCGCCCGCGGCCCGTGCGCGTTCGACGATGGCGGCGACCGCCGGTTTGATCCGGTCGCGGATGCGGTGGAAGCGTTCGGTATCGAGGTCGAGTTCGAGGATCACCTCGCTGAACCCGCGGTTGATCGCGAGGTGGCGGCAGGCGTATTCGACGAACTGGACGAGGCCGAGCCAGGGGTCGGGGTGGTGCACGCTCGCCTCGGCGGCGTCGGCGAATTCGCCGAGGTGGTGTTCGAAGACCTCGGAGATGAGTTCGGTTTTGTTGGCGAATCGGCGGTAGACGGTGCCCACTCCCACGCCCGCACGTTCGGCGACATCGTCGAGGGTGATCTCGAGTCCGCGGTCGGCGAACAGTTCGCGGGCGGCCTCGACGATGCGTTGCTGATTGCGGACGGCATCGGCGCGCAGGCGCCGGGTGCGCAAGGTCGTGGCGGGTTTCACAGCCGCAGTCTATCAACGGCGGGATTAAGTGGAGGCGTGATCTCCGTTATTGTGTTAGCGTTCAGATAAGCGGAGACGCATCCTCCATTTAATCACTCTTTCTAGGGGCGAGATGACTACCACGTTCGAACGCGGGCCATCCGCGCAGGAAAAACCGTCCGGCAGGCGCGGATCGCACGCGCTGCGATGGTGGGTTCTCGCCGTTCTCGGCGTCGCCCAGCTCATGGTCGTGCTCGACGCGACCGTGGTGAACATCGCGCTGCCCGAGGCCCAGCGTGACCTCGGCTTCGACGATGCAAGCCGTCAATGGGTGATCACCGGCTACGCCCTGGCCTTCGGCAGCCTGCTACTGCTCGGCGGCCGGCTCAGCGACCTGTTCGGCCGGCGCAACACCTTCGTCATCGGGCTGATCGGGTTCTCGGTGGCCTCCGCCGTCGGCGGTGCGGCCGCCAACTTCGAGATGCTGGTCGCGGCACGCGTCGGCCAGGGTGTTTTCGGCGCACTGCTCGCGCCGGCGGCGCTGTCACTGCTCACCGTCACCTTCACCGAACCGTCCGAACGGGCGAAGGCCTTCGGTATCTTCGGCGCCGTCGCCGGAACCGGCGGAGCCATCGGGCTGCTGCTCGGTGGTGCGCTCACCGAATGGGCGTCGTGGCGGTGGGTGATGTTCGTGAACCTGATCTTCGCCGCGGTCGCACTGGTCGGCGCGGTACTGCTGCTGGCCCGGCACGCCGCCGGCACCCGGCCCAAACTCGATATCCCCGGCACGGTCGTCGTCACCGCGGCCCTGTTCGCGATCGTCTACGGCTTCTCCCACGCCGAGAGCGAAGGCTGGACCGATTCGGTGACGCTTGCGTTCCTCGTCGGCGGCGCGGCCCTGCTCGCACTGTTCGTCTGGCTCGAAATGCGGGTGGCGCATCCACTGCTGCCGCTGCGTATCGTGCTCGACCGCACTCGAGGCGGCGCCTATCTCGCGGTATTCGTCATGGGTATCGGCATGTTCGCGATCTTCCTGTTCCTGACCTACTACATGCAGCTCACGCTGGGGTATTCACCGATCATGACCGGTGTGGCATTCCTGCCGATGGTCGCCGGAATGATCGCCTCGTCCACCACGACACCGTCGCTGCTGCTGCCGAAGATCGGCCCGAAGGTGGCCGTCAGCGGTGGGTTCGCGATCGCCGCACTCGGAATGGCGTGGCTGACGCAGATCGGCCTCGATACCGGTTACGCCACCCATATCCTACCCAGCCTGGTGCTGCTCGGCCTCGGCCTCGGCGCCGCCATGTCGACGGCGTTCCAGAGCGCCACGGCCGGGGTGCAGCATGACGACGCCGGTGTCGCCTCCGCGATGATCAATACCAGCCAGCAGGTCGGTGGGTCGATCGGTACGGCGCTGCTGAGCACCATCGCGGCCTCGGCGGCCGGTGACTACCTCGCCGGGCGGACACCGAGCCAGATCACCGTCGCCCAGTCGGCCATCGAAAGCTACACCACCAGCTTCGCTTGGGCGGCAGGTGTTTTCGTGATCGGCGCGGTCGTGCTGGCAATGCTGCTACCGTCCACCCTGCCCGCTCCGGCCGAGGGGGAACCGGTGCTCGCGCACTGATCTGCGGTGCCTACGTGCCCGTCTTCGCGAGTTGCGGAGACGGGCACGATCCGTTTCGGCGACTGCCCGAATCGGTGAACGTGTGACCGCGACGCCGGTCCGCGCATCCGGCCGCCCCGTCCCGAATTCGAGAATGGTGGCGCCGGGAGGTGGAATGTGTTCGGCCGGTTCAGGATTCCGGCGGAAGAATCGGTGAGCTGAACACATCCTCGAGCGGTGTGGGCCCGGTGTAGCGGCGGCAATTGCATTTCACCCATTCACGCAGACCGTGGGTGCCGCGGCGGGAGGACTCGGCATGACAGGTCCCGTCGGCGCGGTCGTGCAGGGCCAGATCATGGCCGCAACCACAGCGGGCGGTGAGTGTGCGGGCCGATCCCGCCCGGCGCCGTGATCCGAACCGGCCGCCGGCCCAGCCGACTGCGAGAAGGCCGGCGCCGACGGCAAGGCTGAGAGGATCGAGCATGGACCCAGTATATGTATACGCATAGCTCGGCGGATCGGTTCGGCGGATCACCGCTGCGGCAGCATCGAACACTTCGAGGCGCCCGACGGCTCACCTGGGGCACACCGCAGCGTTTCCGCGGCACGGTCGGGAGACGACACCGCGGTCCGTGCCCGGTATGCGGAGGAGCGCGACCCCGGGCCGCGCCGGCGATGTTTCGCACCGGGGCCCCGGGTAACCGGGTCGTATGAAGCCGAGGCAAGTAACGCGGCGCCCATTCTGCGGAGGTATGCGGAGGCGGGTCGCATGCGCTGGGGGTGCCGGAAGACCGGACCGATGAAGGTCGTCGTCACGGGCGCCAGCGGCAGCGTGGGAACCGCGCTGCTGCGTTCACCCGGCATCGAGCACTGGGAGCTGACCGGTATCGCCCGACGCCGGCCGCCTGACCGGGAACCGTATACCGGGGTGCGGTGGATCGACTGCGATATCGGCGACCTCTCGGCCGTACCCGTGCTCACCGATGCGTTCGCCGGGGCGCGCGCCGTGGTCCATCTGGCCTGGGCGATCCAACCGCATCGCACCGACCCGCCGATGAACCGCACCAACGCGATCGGTACCGAACATGTGTTGCACGCGGCGGCAGCGGCCGGGGTCATGCAGGTGGTGTGCGCGTCCTCGGTGGCCGCGTACACCCCGGCGGAGCGTTGGACCCGGGTCGACGAAAGCCATCCGCGGACCGGCCTGGCCCGCAGCGCCTACAGCGTCGGAAAAGCCGCCCTGGAAACGCGACTCGACGAATTCGAACAGCAGCAGCCCGGCATCCGGGTCGCGCGGATCCGGCCGTGTGGCATCGTGCAGGGCGATTCGGCCGCCGAACTGGGGGATTGGCTGCTCAGCCCATGGCTGCCGCGGTCGGTGATCGGCCGCCGGATGCTACCGGTACCGCTGTGGAAGGACCTGCGGCTGCAACTGGTACACGCCACCGACGTGGCCTCGGCGATCCGGGCGATCCTCCGGGACCGCGCCGCGGGCGCCTACAACCTCGCCGCCGAACCCGTCCTCCCCGCCCCGGCCCTGGCCGCACTGTTCGGTGGGTTCCGCGCGCCGGTACCGCGGGCGATACTGACCACCGGAGCCGGCTGGAGCCGGCGAATGGGTCTGCAACCACTGCATCCGGCCTGGCTCGAACTGGCCGACCGCGCCTGCCTGGCCGACGCCCGCCGGGCCGCCCGCGAACTGGGCTGGCAGCCGGAAACCGACGCGGTCACGGCCTGTCGAGAGCTGGCGAGCAGAATGCGGACCGGCCCGCCCGGCCCCAGTGCCCCACTCGACCCTCGCCGCCCGAATTTCCGGCCCGGGCGACCGACCCACCAGGACCAGCGTCCGCAGCGCTCCAGCACTACCGGGGCCGGATAAATCATCCGCCGGTCCTCGTCGGCCCTCGCAGGTGCGAGTGCAGGGGGCCGACCGCGGCGCACGAGGTATTCAGTCGAAACCGGCGGATGAAGTCAACCGGGGCCGGTGGGGGAGCGACCGGCGGCCAGGGCCGCGAGACGCTGGAGCGATTCGCGATTGCGGGGGATCAGTGCCAGATCCTGGACCGCGCCGGGGAGCAGCCGTCCGGGCCCCTGCGAGACGCGTTCGGCCATCCTGACCTCGGTACTGTCGGGTCCGAGCGCGACGAGGTCGAGTGAGATATGGGCCGCTCCGGCCGGCCACAGCCGGGCCTCCAGCTCGAGATGATGCGGCGGATCCACCGCGCTCACCGTGGTGGTGTCGCTGCGCGCCAGCGGCCACCCGCCGACGCTGTGGTGGATCCGGGTGCCGACCGCCGGCCATCCGGTATCGACCTTCCGGATATGCGTGGCGCCGACAACCCACAGCGCATACAGCCAGCCGTCGGCAAGGACGGCGAACACGTCCTCGATCGGGATCGGGATACGCACACTCGGTTCGGCGGGCATCGCAGCTCCGATCGTCGGGAGAACCTGCTGCCGTGCGGACACTTCGCCGTACGGCAGTTACGTCGCCCGGCGAAGTACCCGGCCGCCGGCCCGCGAAACGCGCCGGGATCGAGGCGCGAGATCGGCCGGAGTTCCCGTCGGCGACCATCGGGCAGTCGTGCTGGACCGCGATCCGGTCGGCGAGCTGATCGGCCGGCCGGGCGTAGTTGGGCCCGATAAGCCGCACTCCCTCGAGCGTGCTGTTGTCGCTCGAGGGAGTGGCAGTCTGCCCGAGGAGTTCGGGCTGGGTGGATCAGCCGGCCGGGCGGGTGGCCCGGCGGGGACGGCGCGAGCCACGGGCCCGTGTCGGATCGGCGTCGTTCGTGGTGCTTGTATATGTGGCCCGGTTCGTGCCGGCTGCTTGCTTGCGTGCGGGTGCTGCGGGAGCCTCGTGGCCGGACGCGACTCGCTTGCCGGCGCGTCCCGCGGACGCTCCGCGCCGGCTGCTGGAACCGCGTGCTCCGGCGTGTTCGGCCGCACCGGAGCGGTCGCTGTGGCCGGAGCGTTTACCCGGTGCGTCCGGGCGGGTCCGCCGTCCGGTGCCGGCGGCCGCGCCGGTCGTATCCGCGCGGCCGTTCGCCGATGTGCGTGCACCGCGCGCGCCACGCCGACCGTTGCGGGCAGGTTTGTTCTCGGGGCGCGAGCGGTCGGCCTGAGGCGGCTCCGTGGGGAGTTGCAGCGCGGCGGCCGCACCGTCGGAGAGTTCGGCGAGGATCGGCGAATCGACGGTCACCGCGCGCGGTTTCACCGTGATCCCGGCCTTGCGCAGCAGCGCCGCGACATCCTTGCGTTGTTCGGGCAGTACCAGCGTGACCACGGTGCCCTCGGTGCCGGCGCGCGCGGTGCGCCCGGACCGGTGCAGGTAGGCCTTGTGTTCGGCGGGCGGGTCGACGTGGACCACCAGTTCGAGTTCGTCGACGTGGATACCGCGGGCCGCGATATCGGTCGCGACCATCACCCGGGCCGTGCCGGCGGCGAATGCGGCGAGGTTGCGGTCGCGGGCGGGCTGCGACAGGTTTCCGTGCAGGTCGACAGCGGGAATACCGGCGCGGGACAGTTCGCCGGCCAGTCGCCGGGCGTGGTGTTTGGTGCGCATGAACAGGATGCGGCGACCGCTACCGTTGGCCAGCATCCGGACGATGTGCTTCTTCGCCGCGGCGCCCTCGAGTTCGAAAACGTGATGCTCCATTTTGGGCGGCGGGTCACCGGCTTCGTCGACCGAATGGGTGACGGGTGCGCGCATGAACCGGTCGACCAGTTTCCCGACGCCGTTGTCCAGGGTGGCCGAGAACAACAGGCGCTGACCACCGGCGGGGGTGGCCGCGAGGATGCGCGTGACGCCGGGCAGGAAGCCGAGATCGGCCATATGGTCGGCCTCGTCGAGCACGGTGATCTGCACCGCGTCCAGCGCGACCGCCCGCTGTTTCATCAGATCCTCGAGCCGGCCCGGGCAGGCGACGACGATATCGACACCTTGTTTGAAGGCCTTGATCTGGCGATTCACCGGGACACCACCGAATACGGTGGTCACCCGCAGTCCGCGCAGCTGCGCCAGCGGGGTGATGGTGGCGGCGATCTGGGTGGCGAGTTCCCGGGTGGGAGCCAGGATCAGCCCGGCCGGGCGGCCGGGTACCCGCTTGGTGCCGGCGAGCCGGTCGACCATCGGGATCGCGAAAGCCAGAGTTTTACCACTACCGGTCTTACCGCGGCCCAATACATCGCGGCCGGCGAGACTGTCGGGCAGGGTGGCGGCCTGGATGGGGAACGCTGTGGTGATTCCCGCGGCCGCGAGTTCGTCGACGATTCCGGTGGATACGCCGAGATCGGCGAAAGTCTGCGTGACAGCAGTGTGGACAGGCATGAATATAGTGCGCCTTTCGGCATCGGAGGTGATACCGCGACGTCCGATCGGACCGATGTCCGTGCCTACACGAGGTGGCGGGGTCGCGGGTCCGACGCGAAAAGCAAGTATCCCGCGACGGCTGTACATGCATTACTCATCGGCGCAGGTACAGCAGTCACCCTACAGCACGGGTGAGTGGTTTCCGGTATTCGTGAATCGGCGCACAGTCGGCCGGCTTTGCCGGTTCGCCGGCCGGTAACCCGGAATGGTCTGGTCCTGTATGCGTGAATTATCAAAGTACGCCGAATCTTTCGCGTTTCCGGCCTACCGAACCAGGTGGGCGGTATTACGCTGAGTGCGTCGTCACCACCGACCCGAGCGCTCCGATTCCCTACGCCTGGCGAGCGTGGTATATCTCTGCTGCGGCGCCCATCCGGGTTCCGGCGAGTTGATCGAAGAAGAGTGTGCGCGTGTCCAATCCCACCGATCCCACCCGCGGGCAAACACAGAGTCCCCCCTCGCCGGCGCCAACGGCGCCGGGCGCCCGCGCCGGTGACCCTGTCCAACGAGTGATGCTTGTCTCAGGGCTCGGTGTGACGCTGGCGATCGTGGGTTTGGTCGTGACGCTCATGGTCGGTCCGGGTTCCGGGGAAGCCGATTCCGATTCCGCGCTCCCCGCCACCACCACGACGGAAAGTTCGGCTGCTGTGCCGGCGCCGGTGCCGCCCGCCACGACCACCGGTGCCGCCCAGCAGTTCCTCGCCGAACTCGCCCCGGTCGGCACCACCGCCTACACCGGGTCGATCACCGTCAACGGTGTTGCTTATCCGCACGCGATCTACCAGCAGTTCAGTGGCTGCAGCACCGAGGTCAGCCACACCTACGACCTCAACCGGGAATGGTCGCGGTTCTCTTCGGTGATCGGCGTGGCCGACGGGGGTAATACGGAATCGGCCCTGCAGTTCTCGGTGGTCGCCGACGGCAAATCGGTTTTCACATCCGGAAATATCGGTGTGGGCGTACCGCCGAAGGTGGAAATCCCGGTGGCCGGTGTGGAGAATCTGACGATCACCTTCACCCTTCTCGACGGTGCTTCGTCGAGTTGCACCCAACTCGGCAACGGGGTGTGGGGCGATCCGACCCTCACGAAATAGGTTCGGCGAATAATTTATCCGGGACCGCTCGTTCACTCCGGGACGACTACCTCATCGGTCGATTTATCGGTACGTAGACCACGCCAGCTGGGGTGACGCAGCCCTTCTCCGGTGTATTCGCGGTATTCGACATCGCCCACGAGAACCGGCTCCACCCAGTGCGGGGTCCCCGGCCTGCCCCGTGTCGAAGTCAGCGGGAACAGGGGTCCGGTGCGGGCGAGTTCGTCCAGCCGGGCCCGCAGCGAACGGCGGTCGGCGAAGGTGAAACCGGTGCCGACGTTGCCGATGTGGACCAGGTTGCCCGCCGGATCGTGGGCACCGAGGATCAGCGATCCGAACGATCCGGAGACCGACCCGCTGCCCGAGGTCCAGCCCGCGACGACGGCCTCGGTGGTCCGGCGGAACGGGGTCTTGATCCAATCCGGGGAGCGCCGGCCGGGCCGGTACACGGAATCGGTCCGTTTGGACACGATGCCCTCGAGATGGTTCTCCTGGGCCGCGGCCATCATCTGTTCCGCGTCGACATCTACCCAGTACGGCGGAGTCAGAACCGGTGCGGTGGCGAATCCGAGTCGTTCGAGCCGCTCGCGGCGCCGCAGATACGGCTCTCCCGTGACGGTTTCGCCGTCGTCGACGAGCACATCGAAGAGGAACAGCTGAACCGGCACTTCCCGCACGAGTGCACCGCCCGGTCGCGCGACGTGCATCCGGCGTTGCAGCAGCGCGAACGACGGTGCACCGGCCGGTGTCTGCGCGATGATCTCACCGTCGAGAACCAGCTCACGGTTGCCGGCACCGGCAGTCAGGGCGGCCGTTAGTTCCGGGTACGAGCCGGTGATCTCGCGGCGGTTGCGGCTGTAGAGCCGGCAGGACCGGTCGCGGCAGATCACGATCGCACGCACGCCGTCCCATTTCATTTCCACCGCCCATTCCGGGGTATCCGGCGCCTGGCCCGCCACGGCCAGCATCGGTGCCGGGACCGCCGACCCGGTCAGGATCCGCCCCTCACCTCGTGTGTCCCGGTGTTTTCCGGCGGTGGGCGCCGATCCTTCTGCGATGCGTCGCGCCGGTGGTTCCACAGGCCGGTCCGGATGCCATGAGTCCTCGCTTCGTGAGGCGGGTACTGCCTGGTCAGCCGCAGAATACGGAGCTGTCCGAACCATCCGGAGCAGACACGCGGAAGGCGGAACCATCCGCAATGTGTGGATCGGAGATGCCCCGCGGACCTCCCTTGATCAACGTTCGCGCTGAGCGGAGCCGGTTGTACCGATTACGGCGTAATCTTGTAATCAAGTAATCGTACAAGCGAGAAGGTGATCCCATGAGGCACGGACACCGGGGGCGTGGATTCGGCCGGCCGGGCGGATGGCAGCAGGCGGATCTGCCCGAAACCGGCGATATCGCGGATTGGTTCGCGGGCCGCTTGCCCGCCGAGTGGTTCACCGGCCCACCGGTGATCGAGATCGACCGCGACGAGATCGTGGTGATCGGCGAACTACCGCTACCACAACCGGACGAGGCGGCGGGCGAGGAATCCGGCCGCCCTATTCCGGAGGCGACCAAGGAGGGTGCGGTTGCCCGGTTCCGCGAGTCCACCCGGTCGGCGCGGATGCAGATCGCGGACGAGGCGCAGCAGCGTTATCGGCGCAGTGTCGCGTGGGGCGTATCGATCGACGGACAGCGAAGCCTGTTCACCCACTTGGCGGTTCCGGTGATGACCCGGCTGCGGCAACCGGAGCGCAAAGTGCTCGACACGCTGGTCGACGCCGGGGTTGCGCGGTCCAGGGCCGACGCTTTGGCGTGGGCGGTGCGGCTGGTGGGCGAGCACACCGAGCCGTGGCTCGAGGAGTTGCGCACGGCGATGCGGAAGGTCGACGATCTGCGCTCGGAAGGTCCGCAAGGGCTCTGATCTATTGCACTGCGGTCTGGCGGGGTCGGGCCGGTGGCGTGGGAGACCGATATGGCCCGGCGGCTTCACTACAACCGCTGTCGTCGATGTGTCGACTCCGCAGGCGTCGCGGTGCGGAACAGCCCGCGCCCAGCACGGTGCGGGATAGGCGACCTCCCGCACCGTGCTGCGAATAGTTCAGCTGGGGCTGTAGGTCATGCAGCGCGCCGCGTGATCTCCGCGGCCCGGGCCGACCCTGATCTCACCGGCGGTGCATTCCAGGTCGGTGTTGTGCGCGCAGTCCGCGCGCTGGCAGGCCCCGACCATGCTGGTGACCGTATCCAGTCCACCTTTGACCGCCAACGGGATGAACGTCGCGCAATCGGCGCTGCCGTTCTCGCCGGAGACATTGATGGCGTAGGCGTGGCAGCCGTCGTGATTGTTGTAGGAACAGTCGTTCACTGTGCATTCGCTGACGTGCGGCATTTCCATGGTTGTCATGCGCTTCGTCCTCCTGGGCTGTGGGAGTCATGCTCATGCGGATACCAGAATAGACCGCCGTCACAGCCCTGAATACCCGTCGGATCGGTCCGGGAGTTCGCCGATCTCCGAGCCCGGGATTTCGATTTTGCGATCGAGTAGCTAGCGCGACGTGGGTGTGGGATCGGTGCGCCAGTTCCGGATCTCGTGCGCCCAGGCCTGCAGCCCCGCCTGGAACCCCGACCGCTGTTCGGCGGTGAGGGTGGACATGGCCGCCAGCAGCGGCTCCGCGCGCCGGGCGACGAAATCTTCGACATGCGCGCGGCGGGGCGGCAGCAGGGATACCAGCGTGCGCCGCCGGTTTGCCGGGTCCGGTCGGCGTTGTACCCATTCGGCGCGGTCGAGATCGCCCACCAATTCGCTGACCGTGGACAGTGCCAGCCCCATCCGCCCGGCCAATTCGCCGACGCTGATCGCTTCCTCGGCCACCAGCTGGACGCATACCGCGCCGTGGCGGGGGGTGAGCCGGTGTGCGGTGAAGGATTCGAGGTATTCGGCCGGCATATCCGTGCGCGCCTTGTCGAAGAAGTTCGCGACCAGCGGCAGGAATCCGATCAGCTCGGTGATCTCCTGTGCGGTCGGCTGCCTCGGAGTGTGGCTCTTGTCCGGCATGGAGCCATCTTATATGTTTGTATTCACAAACAGTTCGGATATGCGAAGTAAGCGAGGCTGCCATGTCGGCGTACAGCGATGCGGTCAACGATGCGCTCGAACGGCTCGACGATCTCGGGTACGAGCGCAACCTGGGCGGCGGCGATCTGGCCAATCACGGCCCGATGGCTGCCGAAGCGCTCGCGGTACTCGGCCACACCGCCGCGATCCCGGACTGGGTCGCGATCTATCGGGCCGCCGCGCCGCATCACGATCCGCCCGTGCCTTACCAGCGGCTCACTGACGAGGAATCCGATTGGCGCGCCGCGCTCGGCGATATCGGCCGGGCCGGTGATTTCGAGGAACTGTTCCTGCGACAGATATCGGATGAGGGCTGGCGTGCGGTGCTGGTGCGCTGGTGGCCGCGTTTGCTGCCCGGTCCGATGACCGGCCTCACGCACGGCCTGATCCGGACGGCGCATGCCGTGCGCGGGCTGTCGTCCACCGATCAACCGACTCGGCTGCAGTCGAACGAACTCGCCCGAGCGCTCGGCTACTGGGCCGCCCGGTTCATCGATGCGCCCGGACCGGGTCGTCTCCGGGGAGAATTCGGCCTCGCCGCCTCGATCGCCGCGGTACCCAGGCTGCCGGAGCCGGAGACTCCGCAGCAGGCGATGGCGCGCCTGCGCACACCGCGCACCATGCCGGGTTACGAGGAATCACTGTCCGCGCTGGCTCCCGAGCGCGCCGACCGGCTGCTGTCCCGGATGACCGCTCATTTCGCCGGCGTCTGTGGCGCACATGCGGTGGCGCAGTTCCCGGTTCCGCTCGTCCACGGCGTCACCGCCCCCGCTGCGGCCCGGCTGGTGTTGCCGAATCTGCCTGAAGAACTGTACGAACCCACACTCGCCGCCGTGTGGCAGGCGCAGGTGACGTTGCTGATGGCGGCGACCACCGACCGGTCCGGTGAGGCCGAGGCGCCGGTACACGCGCAGCAGGCCGATACCCCGCCGTGGGACGAGCTGATCGCCCGCGCGGTCGACCACGGGGACGAGCACGTCATCAAGTTCACCGAGGCCTGCCTGCGCGAGAACGCCCTGAGTCCGGATCCCCGGTACGCCTGGGCTGTAGATCGTTCTCAGCAGCTGGTCGAGCGCCCTGATGGGCCGAACGGTTCGGCGGTGGTCGTGCGGTTCGGTGCCGCACCGCAACAATGAGCGGCCGGAGTTCCGGGCACGGCCGTCGTCGACCGGCGACCCTGTCGTTCAGGCCCGCCGGGGTGGGCAGGTTGCGCTCGACCGCCCTCCGTCGAGCCGTGGTCGCGTGGTGGCAAAATCACGTGAACGCTATTTACTAAAGGGTGTTCACAAATGGGGGTGTGGTGTGGTTCACTTCAGGGGACAGTGTTCTGCAAGGAGGCATAGTGACCGCACCGTCCCTGTCCCACGACTTCGATTTCACCGATCCCGACCTGCTCGCCGCTCGGCTGCCGATCGAGGAATGGGCCGAACTGCGCCGCGCCGCGCCCGTCTGGTGGGTCGACCAGCCCAACGGCGTCAGCGGTTTCGACGACGGCGGGTACTGGGTGGTCAGCAAGCTCGACCACATCAAGGAGATCTCCAAGAACTCCGAGGTCTACTCCACCAACGCCAATACCGCGGTGATCCGCTTCAACGGCGAGATCACCCGCGACGAGATCGATATCCAGCGCGCCATGCTGGTCAACACCGATCCGCCGGAACACGACAAACTGCGCCGCATCATCGCCCGCGGTTTCACCCCGCGCGCCGTGCAGAGCCTGCGTGACGCGCTCACCGAGCGCGCCGAGCGCATCGTGCACGAGGCCAAGAAAACCGGCGGCGGCGATTTCGTCGAGCAGGTCGCGTGCGAACTGCCGCTGCAGGCCATCGCCGAACTCCTCGGTGTGCCGCAGGACGATCGCGGCAAACTGTTCGAGTGGTCCAACCAGATGATGGGCTACGACGATCCCCAGTACGCCGACAGCTACAAGATGGCCAACGCGCAGGTCATGGGTTACGCCTGGAACCTCGCCGAGGAGCGTCGCGGCTGCCCCGCCGACGACATCATCACCCAGCTGCTCAGCGCCGATATCGACGGCGAGGCACTGAGCTCGGAAGAGTTCGCCTGGTTCGTCATCCTGCTGGCCGTCGCCGGTAACGAGACAACCCGCAATGCCACCACCCACGGTATGAAGGCCTTCGTCGACAACCCGGACCAGTGGGAGCTGTACCGCGCCGAGCGTCCGCGCACCGCCCCCGACGAGATCGTCCGCTGGGCCACCCCGGTCATCGCCTTCCAGCGGACCGCCCTGCAGGACACCGAAATCGGCGGCCAGGCCATCGCCAAGGGCCAGCGCGTGGGTCTGTTCTATTCCTCGGCCAACTTCGACGAAGACCACTTCGAGAAGCCGTTCGAATTCGACGTCACCCGTAACCCGAATCCGCACGTCGGCTTCGGCGGTACGGGCACCCACTACTGCGTCGGCGCGAACCTCGCCCGCCTGCAGCTCGACCTCATCTTCAACGCGATCGCCGATGTGATGCCGAACCTGCGTCAGGTCTCCGAACCCGTTCGGCTACGGTCGGGTTGGTTGAACGGCATCAAGAATTGGCAGGTCGCCTACGAATGACACCACCCGCGCGGCGGGGCCGGATGCCCGCGGTCAGTGACGCGGACATCCGGCGCGTGGCCGCGGAGTTGCTGGTTTCGCATGGCGCGGAGGCATTGACCCTCCGCGCCATTGCGCGTGAACTCGGCATCACCGCCCCCGCCCTCTACCGCTACTACCCGTCTCGCGAAGAGCTCCTCGCTGCCCTGCGCCGCGATATCTGCAAACGCCTGGCCGACGATCTGGCCGCGCAGGTAGCCGAACTGCCCGACGACGGAGTGGTCCGGCTGTTCGCCATCTGCCGCGCGTTCCGGCGCTGGGCCCTGGCCCACCGCAACGAGTTCACGCTGGTATTCGCCTCGCCGTCCGACGGCAACCCGGGCACGGTACGCCGATTCGACGAATCGTTCGGCCTGGTCTTCCTGGAAGCCGCCGGCAAGGTTCTGGGGGCCTACGATCTGGCGCCGCCACCGGTCGAATCGATTCCGGAAGCGCTGCGGACCGATCTCATCGCGTTCCAGACCGAACTCTTCGCGCTGCTGGCGGGGTCGGAACAGAAGTTCCCCGCCGAAAAATTCGACCTCGGGGTCGCGTACCTGATGATGATCGTCTGGGTCCGCCTGTACGGTCACGTGACGCTCGAGGTGTTCGGAAATTACCCGATGCCGGTGAGTGACCCGGACGTGCTGTTCGACGCGGTACTCACCGACCTCGCCGCCGGGATCGGGCTCGCCGCGGGAGATACCGCGTAGTTCCGGCCTCGATCCGGTGACCGTTCCGTCGACTCCTCTCCACGCCCGGTCCTTCACGCCGCGTTGTGTCACCCGCGACTATGTCGTCTGGGAGCTGCGGATTCCCTCGATTATGTAGCGCAGCTCTCTGTGCTGGTTCAATAACTTGAATCATTCCAGATTATGGGTACCGTGGAGGCGTGCCACCGACGCGATGTCGTGGCTCGGCCCGGAGCGGCCGTTTCATGGACACCATCGAGCAGTTCACCCAGGAGGGCATTACATGACCACCGACCCCACCGCAGGCCACACCTCCTCGAAACCGTCGACCACCGAATCCGGCGCACCGCGGGAAAGCGACGCCCATTCGCTCAGCGTGGGAGCGAACGGTCCGCTGCTGCTGCACGATGTCGCGCTCGTCGAGAAGCTCGCCCGGTTCGACCGTGAGCGGATCCCGGAGCGGAGCCCGCACGCGAAGGGTTCCGGCGCGTTCGGCGAGCTCGAGATCACCGAGGACGTTTCGCGCTACACCAAGGCGAAGCTGTTCCAGCCGGGCACCAAGACACCTATGCTGGCCCGCTTCTCCACCGTGGCCGGCGAGCTGGGTTCCCCCGATACCTGGCGCGATGTCCGCGGTTTCGCGCTCAAGTTCTACACCCAGGACGGCAACTTCGACATCGTCGGCAACAACACCCCGACCTTCTTCGTCCGCGACCCGATGAAGTTCCCGGATTTCATCCACTCGCAGAAGCGCACCCCCGATTCGGGTCTGCGCGACAACAATATGCAATGGGACTTCTGGACCCTCTCCCCGGAGAGCGCCCACCAGGTCGCCTACCTCATGGGCGACCGCGGCCTCCCGCGCACATGGCGCCATATGAACGGCTACTCCTCGCACACCTATATGTGGGTCAATGAGGCCGGAGAGAAGTTCTGGGTCAAATACCACTTCCTGACCGATCAGGGCCTGGAGTTCCTCACCAACGACGAAGCCGATGAACTGGCCGGCAAGGACGGGGATTTCCATCGGCGTGATCTGTTCGAGTCGATCAAGAACGGCGACTACCCTTCATGGCGGGTCGAGGTGCAGATCATGCCCTACGAGGACGCGAAAACCTACCGCTTCAACCCTTTCGATCTCACCAAAACCTGGTCGAAGAAGGACTACCCGCGTATCCCGGTCGGCCGCTTCACCCTGAACCAGAACGCGGTCAACCACTTCGCGCAGATCGAGCAGGCGGCGTTCAGCCCCGCCAACACGGTTCCGGGCACCGGCGTCTCCCCGGACAAGATGCTGCTGGGCCGCATCTTCTCCTACCCCGACGCGCAGCGGCACCGGCTGGGCACCAACTACAACCAGCTCCCGGTGAACCGCCCGGTCACGCCCACCAACTCCTACGACAAGGAGGGCGCGATGCAGTTCTTCCACTCCGGTGACGCACCGGTATACGCGCCGAACTCCTACGGCCGCGCCTACCAGGACGAGCAGGGGCCGGTGGACAACGGCTGGGAGTCCGACGGCGAACTGGTCCGGTCGGCCTACTCGCTGCACGCGCAGGACGACGACTTCGGCCAGGCCCACACGCTCGTGCGCGACGTGTTCTCCGAAGAGGAACGGCAACGTCTCGTCCAGACCGTGACAGGAGCACTTCTCGGCGGGGTCGTGGAACCGGTTCTCTCACGTGCCTTCCAGTACTGGAAGAACATCGACCAGGAGGTCGGGGAGAGCATCGAAAAGGAGTACTACAGCCAAGCCGGCAAGTAATGTAGCCGACCGAACGCAGCGGCCGGGCCTTCCCGAAGGTCCGGCCGCTGCGCTGTGTCATGGGCGGCAAGAAAGTAGCGGTTGCGTGCCGGTTATCGAGGAAGCCCTCGGGAGCGGGAACCCGCAGAACTTCCCCGGGAGCGGCGGAAGGTGAAACGGGCGGTGGCGAGGTAGAACGGGGCGGGCACAACTGGGCGTCGGCGGCGGAGCTGCTGGAAGATCGCGCGGTACCAGGAAATGGGGGAGTGGGTACCGGTGGCGAAGATGTGCATGGTGTCGTCGCCGTCGAGAACACAGGCGGGGCCGCAGATTCCGGCCGCGTACCAGGGCTCTGCGGCGGTGTCGGTGTCGAGGAGTCGTTCGAAGGGTTGCCAGGAAGCGCGGTCGCCGGGGACCCCCGTGGTGTCGGCCAGCCAGAGGCCTTGGCTCGGGAACGGGTCCGTGCCGTGGAGGTTGGTTCCGCGGGCCGCGATCATGCGGGAACCGGCATCGCCGACGATGACCGTATTGTTGAAGAAACCCTCGACCGTAGTGGCGAACCTTTCCGGTGTCGTCCAGGTCTGCCCGTCCTCGCTTGTGGTGTACCGCATCTCGTAGTCCGGCAGTTCCCCGCGGCCGACCTCACCGACGCACGCCAGATACCACATCCGCCACTGCCCGCCGGCCCACAGCACGTACGGTTCCATGGCGCTGGGCCGCGTATCGTCCCCGTACAAAACCGGTTCCGAGTGCCGTACCCACTGTCCACCGGGGCTTCGCTCCAGGTAGCCGATCGCGTACCGGCTCCGCTTTCCGCTCATGGCGCGGCTGAGCTGTCCGGCGTAGTAGATCCGCTCCACGGTGCGGTCGTTCGCCGGGCCGCGCACATAGGTGGGGGAATGCATCCCCGGGCTGTCCCACGCGCCGTGTTCCGGTGCGCCCAGCGCGACCGCATGATCGTCGTCGTCGGTCACGAATTGCCAACGGTCATCGGTGATATCGGCCCCCTCGGGAAGCCGTGCTTCGTACAGCCGGACCCGGAACCGGCTGTTCATCGCGCCCACGAACATGCACCATCTGCCGTCGAGATGATGGATATCCGGGTCGCTCACCCCCAGCAGTCCGTGCCCGGGCCGCGGGCTGTCGAGCATATCGAACAGCTTGCGGGTTTCCACCAGTGACCAACCGGCCGATTCCACAGTCTCGTCCCCGTTCGGTTGCTGCACACACCCATCCTGCCAGCTGTTTCTTACACCGGTGTCATCGAACGGATACACGGTCGGCGGCCATCTGTGCGAGCATGCGAATCGAGACAAATTGTTAACGTAGATTCGCAAGGAGTATCCGTTTTGGGTGATTTCCTCGATACCGTCAACGGTTACGTATGGAGCGACGCACTCGTCTATCTGTGCTTGGCGGCCGGCATCTATTTCTCGGTGCGGTCGCGCTTCCTGCAGTTACGCCAGGTACCCGAGATGATCCGGTTGATGATGAAGGGACAGAGATCATCGGCGGGGGTTTCGTCGTTCCAAGCGTTGGCGATATCGCTGTCCGGGCGGATCGGCACCGGAAATATCGCCGGTGTCGCGACCGCGATCGCGTTCGGCGGTCCCGGTGCGATGTTCTGGATGTGGGCAATGGCCTTCCTCGGCGCATCGACCTCGTTCGTGGAATGCACCCTCGGCCAGATCTACAAAACCCGTGACCCGCTCACCGGCGAATACCGCGGTGGACCCGCGTACTACCTGAGCAAGGCGATGGCACATACCAAAGCCGCCCCTGCGTTCCGGGTCTACGGGTTCGTCTTCGCGGCGGTCACCGTGCTGTCCACCGGTGTCCTGCTGCCCAGCGTGCAGTCCAACTCCATGGCGTCGGCGATGCAGCTGGCGTGGGGGCTATCGGATTGGGTCGTAGCGATCGGTACGGCGGCGGTGCTGGGGGTGATCATCATCGGCGGCGTCAAACGGATCGCGGCCTTCGCGTCGGTGGTGGTGCCGTTCATGGCCGTCTGCTACATGTTGGTCGCCCTGATCATCGTCGTGGTCAACGCCTCCGAGATCCCCTCGGTGATCTCCACGATCTTCGCGAGCGCCTTCGGTGCGGACGCAGCCTTCGGCGCGATCATCGGTGCGGCGGTGATGTGGGGCGTCAAACGCGGTATCTACTCCAACGAGGCGGGGCAAGGCAACGGACCCCACGCCGCAGCTGCCGCCGAGGTATCCCACCCCGCCAAACAAGGCTTCGTCCAGGCGTTCGCCGTCTACTTCGACACGCTGTTCGTCTGTAGCGCAACGGGTTTCCTGATCCTGTCCACCGGCGCCTACCGCGTGTTCGAAGGCGAGACCGCCGACGGAGCCGTTATCGCCGACGGCGGTGTCCTGCCCTCGGACGTCGTCGTCGGCCCCAGCTTCGTCCAGCACGGCTTCGACACACTCTGGAGCGGCGCCGGCTCCACCTTCGTCGCCCTCTCACTGGCGTTCTTCTGCCTGACCACGATCATCGCCTACTACTACATCGCGGAAACCAATCTCCGATTCCTGCTGAACAAGTACGGCACCGCGATGGTTCCGTTCCTGCGCTGGTCGGCCGGTTCGGTGGCGACGGTCGTATTGCAGGCCCTGATCCTGGCCTCGGTGGTGGTCGGCTGCGTATCGACCGCGGCGGAAGCCTGGGCGCTGGGCGATATCGGGGTCGGGTTGATGGCCTGGCTCAATATCGTGGGCATTCTGATTTTGCAGCAGCCGGCGTACAAGGCCTTGCGGGACTACGAGAAACAGCAGCGGGCCGGGGTGGACCCGGTATTCGATCCGAGGGCGCTGGGGATCGCCGGCGCCACATTCTGGGAGACCTACGAACCGTTGAGCGACAAGGAGAAGGCGCCGACCAAGGTATGAGCTGCCCGGGAACCGTCGATCGGGCCGCTTCTCAGCGGGCTGGCCGCTGATTTCCCCGGACACTCTGGCTTTGGTGCGTTGATCACGTGCTGCTCTCGCGCGACTCCATCGCCGAGTTGATCAACGCGCGGGCGGCGTCGCCGTAGACGGCGTGGCCGTGCAGCCCGCTCCACAGCCGTTCGTACAGCTCCAGCTCACTCGGCGCAGTAATCGTGAGTTCGGCGCTTGCAGTTTCGATGAGCGCTTGTCGGCGATCGAACAGATGAAAACTGCCGGAGAGGTAGACGAACCCAGCGCGCAGCGGGATCACACCGAAACAGAGGCGGGGATTCCCGAACGCCACCTTGAACAGATGCCGCAGTTGCCCGGCGGTCACCTCGTCGTTGCCGAGAGTGGTGTGCAGTGCTGCCTCGTGAACCAGAACCACCACTCTTGTGGCGCCACTGCGCAGAATGTCCTGGCGAGCCATTCGCGCCTCGACGGCGGTGTCCAGGTCATCGACGGTACCTAGGAAGCCTATGCACTGGGCGAGCACCGCGCGGGCGTATGGCTCGGACTGGAGTAGGCCGGGCACGATGGTGGGGTTATAGATGCGAAGTTGCCGGGTCTCGGCTTCGAGTTCTTGTCCGCGCTGCTGGCGGCGGGTGTGGCCGGTCGCGGTGATCCGCCGCCACTCGGCCCACTGTGCCCGGACGTTGCGCAGCGTTGCGACCAGATCGGGGAGCGCGAGGGTCGCGCCACAGACCCGGCACCACACTGCCAGATCGGATTCGCTCGGCATCTGCTTGCCGTGTTCGATGCGGGATGTCTTGGACCAGTGCCAGCCGGCGGCCGTGGAAAGCTGCCGCCCGTCGAGCCCGGCATCTCTGCGCAGCTCCCGGAGCCGGGCACCGAGAGCCGCTTTCGCCCGTGCTGCCCCGTTCACTGCCCGCGGTACTCCTCGAAGGGGGTCGCCGCGGCCCACACTCGATCACGTACCGCGACCGCGTGCGCGACGATCACGGGTTCGTCGGTCAGCGCGGCCCCGACCCAGAACCCACGCGCATCCAGCAGTGAGAACGCCACCGACCGCTCATCGAACAGCCAGAAGTCTTCGGTGGCAGAGTCGGATGGATCGGCATCATGCCGCGCCAGATAGCGGATATCCTCCCCGGCTTCGACGTTGTGGCGGCTCAACGCGAGCAGGTAACGGGTGTACAGCGTGTGCGGCTCGGTGACAATCCGCGCACGACGCACCGCTACCCCGCGGGCCACCGTCGCGGCAACGTGGTTCGTCCAGCCCGAGAACCATTCCCCGCCAGGGTCGATGGTCTCGTCGGCGCGGAACGCGGTGAGTGACTCGGATTCCGACTCGCTTGCGTAGTCGTCGCGGGTTTCGAGGTGAAAGGCGGAGCGTTCGGCGACGGCGAATATCGGCCGTAGCTCGTCAGCGCCGTGCAGCAGGCGCATCCGGGCGCACCTCCTGACCGATAGGCACCAGCACCGCCGTCTCGTGCGCTGGAATCTGCATGATGGCCAATGTTTCCGGGTCGGTGATCGGTTCCCCCGAGAGCAGGAACGTTCCGTGCCCGGTGTCGCGTACACCCGATATGCAGGTACCGGGTTCGGTGAACCACAGCAATTTGTGCGGAATCTCGATCGTGTCCGGTTCGTCGGTCCGCCACCCTTGTGCCGCATAGCGTGGCGGCTCGGTTTCGGTGACGTAGAGCCGGGGAGAACCGTCCCCGCCGGATTCACCGCCGATGAATCGAACCTTCATGGTGCGGCCCTCTCGTGATTCGAGTGTGGACTGAAGTGTGTATCCCCCGGTCGATTTTCACTGTGATCGCTTCATCTGGCAATAGGTTGCGCACTCACGCACACTTTTCTGGGGACTGTGAACTGCCCACGCTTAGCGTGCTTTCCATGCCCCGATGCGGGGTGTCGAGTCCTCCGCATCGGGTGCAAGCCAGCCGAAACCGAAGGGGAGACGATGCGGCCGACCGCATTCGGATGGGTAGATGACGACGTGAGCACCGCGCCCGAGTGGGACCGGGCACAGGTCCGGCGATTGGCCGACCGACTGGGCTACCGAATCATCTGGCCCGATGTACGTTCGGTGCTCCCCGTCGCCGACCAGGTCCGGAACTCTGGGGTCGACGTGGTCATATTGCCCGCGCCGGACCATCTCGGAGCAATGGAATTGAACCGGGTGATGAATGTGGCCGACGTGGAGACGGTGATACCCCGGCTGTCGTTCGCGCGGTGGTACGCGGCCGGGGTTGCGAGATGACGGTACTCGGTCTGGTTGTGGCGGTCGGACTGCCGGTCGCGGTGATCGTCTGGGCGCTGTTCTGGCCGGCGAATCGCCGGTAATGCAGCCACTCGAATGGTGCTGCCGGGGATGCGGCGGCTGCGATACGGGACACGAATGTGCAGCGGTAGCGTTGTACGCAATGGCCGGCCGGGCCGACCGGATCCTGACCTGGCTGCGGCCAGTGCTCGGACGTCGGCTCGCCTGCGGTAATCCGTAGGTGGTGCGGGTCCGGGGACAGGTCCGCGCAACCGATCGACCGCGGTTTCGCAGTGAAGGAGTGACGCCGATGGCCGTTGGAACGGAAGGGGAACGTGTTGGACGGTGGGGCCGAGCTGTCGAGCTGAACCCGATGCTCGCCACCGTCACGCCTTTCACCAGCGACGATCGACTGGATACGGGCGCGCTGAGCGACTATCTGAGCTTCCTGGACGAGTCCGGGGCACGGACGATTCTGGTGAATGGCACGACTGGGGAGTTTCCCGCGCTCACGGTCGCCGAGCGGAAGTCGGTCCTCGAATTCACCCGATCCCACTGGCGCGGGCAGCTCATCGCCCATATCGGCACCTCGGCTGTCGGCGATGCGATCGAATTGCTCGACCACGCGCACGACCATGCGGACGCGGTCGCGGCCATCGCTCCCTACTACTTCGCCGAACCACCCGAAGCCGGTATCCGCCAATACTTCGGCATCCTGCTCGAGCGAACGAAGCTGCCGCTGCTGGTGTACAACTTCCCTCGCCATACCCAAGCGCTCATCACGCCGATGCTCCTCGGCATACTCGCTGCGGAGTATCCGATGTTGGTCGGGGTGAAAGACTCTGGGACCGATCGCGGGATCACCAGGGGCTATGCCGATACGGGGCTCTCGGTGTTCGTCGGGTCCGATGGCGCCGCCGCGCACATCGCAGAGCACGGTGCACTCGGGATCGTCTCGGGCGGTGGTAGTCCGGTGCCCGAGTTGCCGGTACGGATCGCACAAGCGCTTCGAGCCGGCGACCACGACGAGGCGGTCCGGTGGCAGGCGATCTTCGACGACTGCCGTGCGCTTCGTCGGCGTTCCGGTCTCACGGATCCTGCGTTTGTGAAGGCCGCGCTTACCGAGCGCATCCCGGGGTTTCCGGTGGACGTGCGGCCACCACTGGTGGCGGCGGACAGCGTGCAGAGGAAATCCGGACCCACCTGCGGGTGAAGATCCTGCCGCGGATCAACGCGAGCTGACCATGACTCGACTCAGCGTCAGCGGTAGTTACCCGACTTTGACGCTGTGTGGCCCCACGCTTACGGTGATATCGACACGGCCGCCCAGTGCCCGCGCATATCCGCGGAGCGTGTCCAGCCCCATCGCCGACAGGTCACCGTTTTCGATCTGCGACACCCGAGACTGCGAGACTCCGATCGCGGCAGCAACTTCGGCCTGGGATTTTCCCACCGACTTGCGCAGTTCCTTCAGGTGATGGCCTGCGACGTAGGCATCGAGTCGAGCGGAGGCTGCGGCCCGGACCTCTGGGTTGTCCATCTCCGGCTGAAGGCGGCGGGCCTCTGCCTTGACCTCACGCCAGCCGCGTCCGTGATTCATCGTTTGTCGTCCCTTTCGTGCAGTCGCCGACCGGTCCGGACGGCGAGTAAACTAGACTAAACTAAGTCTGGGCCATTACCCTTGCTGTATGACAGCCGTGAACATCCATGAGGCCAAGACGCACCTATCCAGGTTGCTGGAGCGGGTGTCGCGTGGTGAACGGATAGTGATTTCGAAGGCCGGCCAGCCGATCGCCGACCTCGTTCCACACCGTGCGGCCCCGGTGACTTTCGGCGGCTTGCGGGGACAGATCGAGTACGACGACAGCGCCTTCGAGGTAGATCCTGATATCCAGCAGATGTTCTACGGGGAAGACTCGGATGCTGCTGCTGGATAGTCAGACCACTCTGTGGCTACTCGACGACAATCCACGTCTCGGATCCGGCGCCCGGCGCATGATCACGTCGGCGCCGGAAGTCTATGTGTCGGCGGCGACAGTCTGGGAGTTGACGATCAAATGCATGCTGGGGAAGTTGAAGATCCCGGCGAACTTCACCGAGATCATCGGTGATCAAGGGCTGAGCATTCTGGACGTGACCGGACAGCATGCCGAGCAGTTGCGGGCTTTCCCGGAATTGACAAGGCACGACCCGTTCGATCGGCTGATCACCGCCCAGGCGTGGTGCGAGAATTTGCAGCTGCTCACCGCCGACCGGGTTCTGCTGGAGCTCGGGCGGGAGTTCATCATCGACTCCACAGGTTGAGGTGGTTGCGGAGTCCCGCTCAGCAGCGATAGTCGCCGTTTTGTGGTTGCGGGAGACGGTTAATCGCCTGCCGTCCCACTGCACGACACCGCAGCGAAGGGACCGGTGGAGGTCTGCTCGGCGATTACCTCGTCGCCCTCCAAGATCCGGCAGGTGATGGTCGATGCGCCTTCATCTGCCTGAGCGGTCAGGGTGACGGACTTGATGAAACCGGTGACCGTGACCTCCTTGGTCCAGGGCAGCGGTTGCTGATTCGCCTGCTCGGTGTTGACGCCGTCGCCGCCACTGCTGTACGAGATGTTGCTCGCCTGCGGGCCATCGCTGGTGACCTCATAGGTCACGGCGATCTCCTCCGAGGTTTCCTTATCGATCTCATTGCCGATACCGCCCATGAGAGCGACGCATCCTCCGCACACCAGGAGGATTACCAGCAGGATGCCGCCGACGAGTATCCACGGCCATTTGGGCTTTTTCTTCGGCGGCTGTGAAGGGTAGGCCCCGTAGGGCGGTGGCGCGCCGCCCTGTGGGTACTGGCCTTGCCCCGGGTATTGGCCCTGGTCACCAGGTCGCTGCCGGCGCGAGGGATCGTCGCCGGGGTATTCGGGAGGATACGGCGGGTGGTTCGACATGGTTTCTCCCATCCGCTGAGGAGCGACGCCGTAAGCATGGGTTCAGCTACCAATGACCAGCGGCCTACCCCGTTTCTGGTCAGCAAACCGGATTTCTCACCGCAAACTCACTGCCATCGATGAGGCCCGTCCGGGCTGGGCGGCCGCCGCCTACGTGCAGCGCACTGCCCGACGCGACTCCGCGTGGCGTCCACGGACGCGGTGACGTCTTGCTTACGGTGACCCGGAGGAAGCCGGGCGACGGTCTGTTCGCGACTTGGGAGGCGAGGTGCCGATGCGTGGTTCGAGGGCGGCAGTAACGCGGCTGCTCATGACCGTAGCGGTGGCTGTCGGTGGGGTTTCGTGTGGCAGGGAGGCTGCTGAAGCGCCCGTTCTCCGTGGCAGCGCGGATACCGTGAAAGTCGCCTACGGTGAGCACCCCGACAATTACGGGATCCTGCATCTGCCGGAGGGGGAGGGGCCGTATCCGGTGGTGGTGATGGTGCACGGGGGTGGGTGGCTCGAGGATCATGATCTCGGCTACTTCGAGCCGTTGGCGGCGTCGCTGGCCGAGTCGGGGGTCGCGGTGTGGAATATCGAGTATCGGCGGGTGACCGGGGAAGGTGGCTGGCCGGCGACACTGGCCGATGCCGATGATGCCACCGAATCCGTGGCGACCGTCGTACAGCAGGCGGCAGGTGGGCGGCTCGATCTGGGGCGGGTGCATCTGGCGGGGCATTCGGCCGGTGGGCATTTGGCGGCGTGGATCGCGGGGCGGCATACGCTCGGGCCGGGGGCGCCGGGCGCGCAGCCGCGAGTGCGTCCGCGGAGTGCGACCATCATGGCAGGGGTGTTCGACCTTGCACTCGCGGTGCGCAAGGGGCACGACGAATTCGTCGGTGGCTTGCTCGGCGGGGCGCCTTCGGAACAGCCCGCGCGGTATGCGGTGGGGTCGCCGATCAAGCATCTGCCGGTGGGAATTCCGGTGGTCGCGGTGCACGGGACGGCCGATACGGTGGTGGATCCGGTGCAGTCCCGGTCTTATGTGCGGGCCGCGCAGGGGGCTGGTGATCCGGCGCGGTTGGCGATGCTGGACGGGGCTGGGCATGCGGATTTCGGGGATATCGATTCCGCTGCCTGGGCTACAGCCCGCGGGATCATTCTCGAGCACGTGACAGGAGCGCACGCGCACCGGTAGGCGACAGATGATTTTCGCTGCGTGGGCCGGTCATAGCCACTGACCGGCCCACGCGAAAGGACCGGCTGGACGGGCGCGGAGGAACTGGGCGCCGACCACCCCGAACTGATCGCGGTCCGGCTGTCGTTCCGTGGTAGCGGCCGGCCCCTCGACTGCGAGCCCGCCGGGTGGCGGATTTCGCGGTGCCGCTGTCCGCGCGGGGTTAAAATGGGTGGCCGTATCACCTGTGTGGCGCCGGATTTCTCGGCGCTCAGCTGCTCGAATTCGTGCGAAACCGATCGAGACCGGACAGGGAAACCATGACCACATTCCGCGCTGTGCGCGTTGCGTTGTTCGCTGTGATCGTTGCCTTGACCGCGGCGCTGGGGGGTGCGATTCCCGCGGCCGCGCAGTCGTTGCCGACCGTGGTGCTGGTGCACGGCGCCTTCGCGGATTCCACCGGCTGGGAGGGGGTGGCCCAGCGTCTGCGCGGTCAGGGGTATCAGGTGCTGACGCCGGAGAACCCGCTGCGCGGGCCCGCGCATGATGCGGCGGCCATCCAGTCGGTTCTCGACACCGTCGAGGGACCGATCGTCCTGGCCGGGCATTCGTACGGGGGGTTCGTTATCAGCAATGTGCACGACCCCGATGTCGTGTCGATGGTTTATGTGGCGGCGTTCGCGCCGGCACAGGGGGAGATCGCGCAGCTGGCGCTGGACCCGATCCGGTTCCCGGGCAGTCAGCTGCTTCCGCCGACGTTGCAGGTGGAACTGGTCGACGACCCGCAGGGACCGATGGGCCGGAACCTGGACGGTTATATCGCGCCGGACCGGTTCCATGAGGTGTTCGCCCAGGATGTCGACGATGCCACCGCCGCCCAGATGATCGCGCACCAGAAGTCGATTGCCGTCGCCGCGAATCTGGAGCCCTCCGGTCCGCCGTCGTGGGCGGGGGTGCCGAGCTGGTATCTGGTGTCGGCTCAGGATCGGGTGATCCCGCCGTCGTCCCAGCGGTTCATGGCGGGCCGGATGGGGGCGCAGATGAGCGAACTCGATGCTTCGCACGCCTCGCTGGTCTCCCGACCGGACCAGGTTGCTGCGGCGATCACCACGGCGGCCGGGTGAACGAGGCGTGCCAGGGCGTGTGCACCCCGGCTGGTTGATGCGCATCGGTCGAAACTCGGCCGCTGGTCGCGGCTGTTGATGTGGCGCGGTGGACTCTGTGCCCGGATCGGGGATGGGGGCGAGTTCAGAGCAGATCGTCGAGGACCGTGGAGGCGAGGCCGAGAGCGGTGGTCATGCCGATACCGGAGGTCACCGAGACGACGCGGACTCCGGGGGCGGGGGTGGCGACGAGGAAATCGGTTTTCGGGGAGTCGGCGTAGATTCCGCGCCAGCGGCGGCGGACGGTGAGCCGGTCGACGCCGAACAGGCGGGCGCCTTCGCGGAGTAGCAGTTCGGTGACCGACTCCTCGTCGAAGGGGAGGTGGGTGCGGCTGTAGTGGTGGGTGTCGCCGAGGGCGATGGCGCCGTCGGGGCGCTGGGTGAACATCAGGTTCATCACCACCTCGAGGGTTTCCGGGGCGCGTGCGGTGATTTCGCGGCGGACCTCGGTGGCCGAAGCGGTGGCGGCGAGGCCGCCGTAGCGGAGCATCGAGTAGCCGGTGAGGACGGCGGGGTCGATGCGGACATCGCCGGGGGGATCGACCTCCAGCATGTGCAGTTTGCAGCGGCGGACGTCGTATTCTTCGGCGAGGGTGGGGAACAGGCGGTCGACGTCGTGGCCCGAGGCGTGCACGATCGCTGTCGCGGGGAGGTCGCCGCGGGCGGTGTGGACGATCCCGGGGGAGACGGCGCCGGCGTGGGTGTTCCAGAAGAAATCGACACCGTTGGCCGCGAGCCAGGTCGCGAGCGCCGGGACCGCGGCCCGGGGGTCGACGCGCAGGTCCAGCGGTAGCTGCGCGCCGCCGACGATATCGCTGCCGGGGTGGGCGGCGGGAAACGATTTCTCGACGGCGGTGCGGTCGAGCAGACGGACCTGTTCGCGGCCGCGTTCGGCGGCGAACTCCTCGAGCACACCCATCTCGGCGGCGCTGCGGGCGACGACCAGCGTGCCGGCGCGGACGATATCGAAACCCGCCTTCTCCGAGAGCCGCAGCCATTTCTCGCGCGCCACCATGGCGTAGTCGAGGACAGTGCCGGTCTGCGGGGTGGCGCAGAGGTGGCCGAAGTTGCGGATCGACGCGCCTACCGCGCGGGCATCGCGTTCGACGACCGCGACCCGCAGCCCCCGCTCGACCGCATCGACGGCATGCGCGAGGCCGACGATGCCGGCGCCGACGACCGCGAGGTCGACCGGGTGGGTCGGGAGCGTGGGGGATGCGGGTGGCGAAGCAACTGTCATGCCGGGAATGTTCGCAAGGCAACCGTCGCGGCTCAAGGTCTGCGCGCAACTTGTCTATATAAGTTCACCGACAGTTTCTCCAGGACACTGCGGTATACGCGCAAAATCTGTGCCGGTGATCGTATGCTTGTGTGGTCAAGTTGATCGGTGCTCCGAAAGGATGACGTGGCCATACCGTTGCACGCCCGGGTCTCCGCCGAACTCCGGGAACGGATCCACCGCGGTGCGCTACCGCCCGGCGTCTCGCTGCCTTCGGAGGCGCGGTTGTGTGCGGAGTTCGGCGCGTCCCGGGGCACCGTGCGCACCGCCCTGGCGACCCTCCGGCACGAAGGCCTGATCATCGGAGGTCAGGGCCGGCCGCCCGTGGTGCGTGATACCGCGCTCGGGCAGCCGTTCGAAAGTCTGCTCTCGTTCACCGCTTGGGCGGAGCGGATCGGCAGAACACCGGGGCAGCGCACGGTGGAGGTCGCGCGCCGCGGGGCGGGGGCGGTAGCGGCGGCCGAGCTCGGGATCGGCGAAGGAACGCCGGTAGTCGAAGTTCTGCGGGTTCGTTCGCTCGACGGCGAACCGGTCATGCTGGAACGCGCCACCTTCGTGGAACCCGTGGGCCGGCTGCTGTTCGATTTCGACCCCGACGCCTCGTCGATCTACGCCCACCTTGCCCGGCAGGGCGTCGAACTGCATTCGGCCCGGCACACCATCGACGCGCTGGCCGCCGACACCCACGACGCGACGCTGCTGGATATCGCCCCGGGAGCCCCACTGCTGCGGGAACGGCGCCGCACCTCGACGACGGCCGGGGAACCGGTCGAATACGGCGACGATCGCTACCGCCCGGACAAGGTCACCTTCACCATCGACAACGCCCGCCCCGGAGCTGTGGGGACTGCCCCCGATCTGCGGGTCCTCAAACAAGCGCAATGAGTCGCATCGTCGCGCTGGTCACATAACTACCTGGTTCTTACGGTTCGGTGCGCGGGAATATCGGTAGGCGGCAGAAAGTCCGGCAGCGTTTGCCGCGTCCGGGCCCTCGACGCACACTTGCCCCCGGTAGACCGAAACGCCCAGGGAGGCAACATGTCCGAGCAACTCATCCAACTCCCGACACCCGGTGAGTCCATCCTCGACACTCATGAGCGCATCCTGCGCGCCGGGGAGATCGTGCCGATCGAACTGCCCGGCGGGGTGCCCGCGTGGATCGCGGTGAGCCATCGCGCGGTGAGTGAAGTGCTCGACGACAAGGTTTTCGGTAAACATCCCGCGCACTGCCCGGCGCTGCGCGACGGCACCATACCCGCCGACTGGCCGCTGCGGGCGCTCACCGACGCCGAACATATGCTCAACCAGGACGGCGCCGAGCACCGCCGGTTGCGGCAGACGATCAACAAGGCGTTCACTCCGGCGCGGATCGCGGCCCTGGAACCGCGGATCCAGCGGATCGCCGACGAACTGGTCGACAGTTTCCCGGCCGGGGACGAGGTCGACCTGATCGCGAATTACACCACCCCGCTGCCGGTCCGGGTGATCTGCGAGCTGTTCGGGGTGCCGGTCGATGAGCAACCGCAGCTGAAGAACTGGACGCTGACCATCGTTTCGGCCACCAGCAGCGGCGAGGAAGCGCAGGCGGCGATGGCGGCGATGGGCGGGTATTTCGCCGAGTTGCTGCAGCGCAAACGTGCCGAACCGGGCGACGATCTCACCTCGGCGCTGCTCGCGGCCAACGAGGAGAACGAGCTCTCCGACGAAGAGCTCATCAGCATGCTGTGGCTGGTGATCGTTGCCGGGCACGAGACCACGGTGCATCTGCTCGGTAACGCGGTGGTGGCCCTGCGGGAGTTCCCGGAGCAGCTCGCCCGCGCGCAGGCGGAGAACCGCTGGGCCGATGTGGTGGAGGAGGCGCTGCGCTACCGGTCCTCGGTGGTCGGCGCGCTCATGCGGTATCCGCGCACCGATGTGACCGTCGCCGGGGTGCCGATCGCGGCGGGCACCCCGACGCTGTGGCACGGTGGCGTCGGCCGCGACCCGCTGCGCTACCCCGACGCCGACGTGTTCGATATCGACCACGAGCACAAGGACCAGCTCGCCTTCGGTCGCGGCCCGCATTTCTGCCTGGGCGCGCCCCTGGCCCGGCTGGAGAGCCGGATCGCGCTGGCCACGCTGTTCACCCGGTACCCCGAACTCACCTTGGCGGTGGACACGAAGGATATCGAGTACACGGTGCAGATCAGCACTGTCGGCCCGGTCGCGCTGCCGGTGCGGCTGGGGCCCGCGGCGTAAAAGGCATGGTTCACGCCCGCTGCGCGGCGATTTCGGCGCGGCGGCGCTGCCGGAACTCCCGCGGTGGCTGACCGAAGCGTTCCTTGAACGCGGCGGAGAACCAGGCGGGCGTGAAACCGCATCGGGTGGCGAGGTCGGCGATGGACATGGTGGCGCGCGGATCTTCCAGGGTCTCCCGGGCGATCCGCAGCGCTTCCTCACGGCGCAGATCGCGGAAGGTGGTGCCGGATTCGTGCAGCACCTCCCGCACCTGGCGTTCCGACCAGCCGAGCGCATGCGCGACAGCCGGTAGACGCACATCACCGCGACCGATATTCGCGCGCAGATAACCCCGGATGCTCTCGGCGATCGCCGCACGGTGGGCGCGCTGCGGTTCGGTATCCCCGGCCGCCAGCATGCACAGAAGTTCGGTGATCCGATCGCAGACCGCGGTGAATTCGCGTGCCGACAGCCGGGACTGCTCGGCGTGGGTGCTGCGGATCATGGCGTCGGCGACCCGGCCCAGCCCGCGGGTCAGATCGAGGACGAGGTTCATATGGGCGCGCGGGCGCAGGCGATGGTCGAATTCGGTGCGCGGAACCTGTAACGCATAGGCTGCGGAATCGGGAATGTCGAGGTGGCAGGGTAATTCGAGTCCGGCCACGGTCGCGCGGCCGGGTGCGATATGGGTGATGTCGTCACGGAACCGGATCCCGAACGGGCCACGGTCGGGGATCACCACCCAGTAGAAATCGTCGCCGGGTTCTCTGCGGATATGGCCGGCGCTCCGGTGGCAGTGGCGCCGGCCGCGCTGATCCCAGCGCAGTAGCGTATAGGTCGGCGATTCCTGGGTGGTGAGCCCGGCCCGCCATTCGGGTTCGTCACCGAATTCGTGTGCCATCGGGACGAAACCGTCGGCCAGACCGGCGAACGATTCGGGACCGCACGCGGTCACGCTGCTCCAGCGCATGAGTGGCCCTCCCATCGATCAGGATCGGCCGCCGTCCATTACCCGCCGATACGATCAGCGCAATCACCCTACTGGTCGCCGCTGTCTCCGGCCTGTCGTGCCCGCGGCCGGTTCACGACAGGGCCACCACCACCTCGCGGTACCGGGCCGCGTCCTCCGGGCGCTCGTCCTCCAGCGACCAGGCGATCTCTTCCACGGCACGGAGATACGCCCAGGCGCGGGCCCGTTCGCGATCCACATCGAGACCGTCGGCGGTGGCCGCGAGGACGCGGCGCGCGAGGGCGGGGGCGGGGGCTGTTTCGACCTGCTTCATGATGAGGAAACCGGCGTCGAAGGCCGCCTCACCCAGGAATGCCTTCGGATCGATCAGCAGCCACGGCTCCCGTTCGGCGGCCACGATATTGCCGAGGTGGGTATCGCGGTTGACGATCAGCAGTGGACCCTCCGGTACGGTCAGCCAGGCACGGAGGTCGCGGGCGCGGGCGGTGACGGTATCCGGAAGATAGCGGGTCATTTCGGGGGTGAAAAGCTGCTGCTCCCAGTCGGCAACGATATCGGCCACCAGTGGTAGCGCGGGATAGCCGGCCGGAATATCGGTGGGCGGTCGGCGCAGCCGCCGGTACAGGGCGCAGGCGGTCTGGATCTTGCCCGCGTTCTCCGGTCTCCCCTCCAAGGGGATCCGCGGCTGCGCGATCAGTGGTGTTCCGGGACGTGCCCATTCGAGCAGCAGGGCACCGCTATCCGGGTCGAAATCGTAGAGCCGTGCGGCGCCGTCACCCCGGTAGCAGTACATTCCGGTGGCCTCACCGGCGTTTTCCTCATCCGGTACCGCGATCTTGAGGACCGCCACGGAGCCGTCGCCGCGCCGCACCGGCGCCACGAAGGAATGCGTACCGCCGGCGAACGGCCGCCCGATCACCTCGAGGTCCCATACCCGGCACTGCCGGTCCACCACGGCGGGCAGCGCCGCGAGCCAGCGGTCGCCTCGTTCCTCGAAGATGGTGCGAATAGTGTCCACCACATCGGGCGGGAGGCCGAGCGTCATCGATTCAGCTTGCGGCCCGGCGGCCGTTTCGACAACTGGATTTACGGGTCTCGAACCGCTCCGGGACACGCTGCGACTCCCGTAAGCTGCCATGGCCGGGCTCCCGACCCCGGCTCGACAGCGAGAGGACGGCTCGTCGATGCCTTCGCCCATCTTCCATCCCGACCTGCGCCGGGCCGGGTTGCTGCCGCGTTCGGTCGTGCATCCGCGCACGATCGGGATCATCCGGCGTCTCACCGATCGGGCGGGGGGGGGCCCGCCCCCCCGGGGGGGGGGGGCCAGCGGGGGGGGGCGGGGGGGCGGGCGGGGGGTGGGGCGCCCCCCCCGCCCTCCGGGGTTAAACTGGCGCGGCGCGGCGCGGGTATGGTAGCCCCCCACCCCCCCGGTAAACCCCCCCCCCCCCCCACCACCCCGCGGCGGCGGGCCGCCGCCCGGCAGAACCGGTCACCCATCGCGGCATTACCGATCACATAGCCACC
>NZ_JARWNW010000289.1 GCF_029868325.1 Nocardia carnea | reverse complement strand
GGGGCAGACGGTTTCCGGGCCGGAGCAGAGAAGAGCGATCGTGGTCCCGGGGCCGGTGATGCTCAGGTGGCGTCCAGATCGCGCTCCCGGAAGCGGTAGGCGCCGACGGCAGCGGATAGTGCCGCCAGGACGGCCAGCACGATCAACGCCGGCCAGCGGATCTCTTCCATCGGGATGCGGGCGATGTGCTGGAACGGGGACAGATCATGGACCCACTGCGGCAAGTCCATGATCGGGCCGAAGAACCCGACAATCAGGGCGAACCCGAACAGCGCCCAAGTGGCGCCGATCGCCTGCGGAAGGACACCGTAGAGCAGGGCGGCAATCGCGAGTACCAGCAGCACCGCGGGTGCGAATACGAGGTGGGATACGAGACCGTCCACGACGTAGCCGGCGTCGCCGACCGACAGGGCCAGCGCAATCCCGAGTGCCAGGCCCGTCGCGGCGAGCAGGGCGAGGACGCCGAGCGCCGCGACACCGAGATATCCGGCGAACCAGACGACCCGGCCGGTCGCGGTGGCGAGCACCGGTTCGGTGCGGCCGGTGGTTTCCTCGGTGCGCAGGGATTGCACGGCGAGGATCGCGAAAACCGTGACCAGCAGGGCATCGAAGAACGCCATGGTGCCGAGGTAGCCGTCGAGCATACGGCTCGCGTCGCCGCCCATGACGTCGACGACCTGGTCGGGCAGGTCGTCGAAGGAATCGACGATGGTATTGCCGATCCCGCCGTAGAGCGCGCCACTGGCCACCAGGGCGCACGTCCAGCCGATGAGCCCGGCCCGTTGCAGGCGTGCCGCCAACGCCACCGGTGTGGCCAGCCAGGCCGGAGCCTCCCGGTGGCCGGGACGTGGCGGCACCAGCCCGGCGCCGAGGTCGCGGCGCGAGGAGAGGAAGTAGGCCACCGCGGTGACCACCAGAACCAGCGCGACCGAAAGCAGCAGCGGCCACCAGCGACCGTCTGCGTAGGCGCGGGTCTGCTGTGACCAGGCCAGCGGGGAGAGCCAGGACAGCGCGCTGCCACCTTCCTGGACGGCATCGCCGGCGGCGCGGATGACATAGGCGATGCCCAGTGCCAGACCCGCGAGTCCGGACGCGGCGCGCGAGTATTCGGTGATCTGCACGGTGACCGCGGTGATCGCGGCGAAGACCAGGCCCGCCGCACCGACACTGGCACCGAACAGCAGGGCGTCGGAGGTATCGAGCCCGGCCGCGGCGAACGAACCGGCGATCAGCAGTGTCACCGCGAGGTTCGCGATGACCGCGAGGACCAGTGCGGCGGTGAGCTGGGCATGGCGCCCGACCGCATTGGCGCGGACGAGTTCGGCACGTCCGGTCTGTTCTTCGACGCGGGTGTGCCGGGAGATGAGCAGGATATTCATCAGCGCGGCGAGCAGCAGGTAGTACAGGCCGTAGACAGCGACGATCACCGATTCGACGGTGGGGTCGGTCAGGCCGTATCCGGGGCCCGAGATCAGCGCGCCGACGACGCCCTCGCTGAACTGGCTGACCGCCCGTAGATCTTCGGGAGTTGTGTATACCTGCTGCAGTGCCGAGGCGTAGTAGACGCTCATCAGCGTGATACCGAGGACCCATGCGGGGAGCTTGATCCGGTCCCGTCGCAGATCGAGCCGTACCAGCGCGCCGGTACCGGCCAGGGTATCGCGCCAGGTGGTCTGTCGCGGGTCGATCGGCGCCGCGGCAGGTGTGCCGGAATGTAGTGCCGTGGTCGTCATTCGCCTGCTCCGTTGCCCGCGGCGGCGAGTTCGTCGCCGTAATGACGCAGCATGAGCTCTTCGAGTGTGGGCGGGTGGCTGGTGAGCGCGCGAACCCCGGCGCGGCTGACCGCGGCGATCGCGGCGTCGAGCGCGTCGGTGTCGACGTCGAAACGGACCCGGCCGTCCTCGGTGATCACATTGTGGACGCCGGCCAGCGCGCTCAGGTCCCCGATCGGGCGTTCGGTCACGGCTTCGACCGTGGTGCGGGTCAGATGCCGGAGCTCGGTGAGGGTGCCCGTCTGCACGACCCGCCCGCTGCGGATGATGCTCACCCGGTCGGCGAGTTTCTCGACCTGCGCCAGGATGTGGCTGGACAGCAGGACCGTGCCGCCCCGGGCCTTCACCTCGGCGACCACATCCTGGAACACCACCTCCATCAGGGGGTCGAGTCCGGCGGTGGGTTCGTCGAGCAGGAACAGATCCGCGTCCGAGGCCAGTGCCGCGATCAGGGCGACCTTCTGCCGGTTGCCCTTCGAGTAGGTGCGGGCCTTCTTCGTCGGGTCCAGATCGAACCGTTCGATCAGCTCTTCGCGGCGGGTCGTGTTCACCGCGCCGCGCAGCCGGGCGAATACGTCGATCGCCTCCCCGCCGGTGAGATTCGGCCACAGTTCCACATCGCCGGGGACGTAGGCCAGGCGGCGGTGCAACGCGACCGCGTCCCGCCAGGGATCCCCGCCCAGTAGTTCGACCGAGCCGCTGTCGGGGCGTAGGAGTCCGAGTAGGACCCGGATGGTCGTGGTCTTCCCGGCACCGTTCGGGCCCAGGAAGCCGTGGACCTCACCGCGCCGGACGTCGAGGTCCAGGCCGTCGAGTGCGGTGGTGCGGCCAAAAGTCTTGCGCAACCCCGAGATTGCGACTGCGGTATTCATACCCTTCAGCGTACATTTCTTTCACAAATGTGTGAATAGTTTGAAGGCTATGATGTAACTGCATGTGTCGGCAGGGGTAGAGGAGGTCTGTGTGGACGAGCAGGACCAGCAGGAACAGGCGGTCCTGCGGTTCGTCGAGCAATTCGCGCTGTTGCTCGCGGACTCGGGCACACCGCGGATGGCGGCCCGGGTCTTCGCCTACGTCCTCGCAGACGATGCCGAGCGCTACACCGCCCAAGAACTCTCGACCGGGCTCCAGGTCAGCCCGGCCGCGATCTCGGGCGCCGTCCGCTACCTCGTCCAGGCCGGGTTGCTCGGCCGGGAACGCGAACCCGGGGCGCGCGCCGACACCTACCGGGTCTACGACGAGGATGTCTGGTACGCCATCACCAGCCAGCGTCAGGAATCGCTCGACCGGGCCCTGCGGTTCCTCAGCGACGGCGTCGAACTGCTCGATGCCGCCCGCCCCGGTGGTCGCCGGGTCCGCGAAACGCTGGAGTACTACCGGTTCATGCGCGCTGAACTTCCCGAAATGATGAGCCGCTGGCAGAAGCACCGCCGGGAGATGTTTCCCGACTGAGCCGCAGATCTCGGTCGGTCTCGGTGTCTGCTCACCGATCCGGGAGGTGTCCCAAGCGTCCGGTGAGGTCGTCTACCAGGTCCACAACACCAGCCGGGTCGTCGTCGAGGGTCAGGTGCCCGCACTCCGCAAGTACACGCAGTTCGGCGCCGAGCCGGTCGCGAACAGGGGATTCCAGACGGTCGGGTGGCAGGAAGATGTCGTGGGAACCGGTGGCCACCACACAGGGGGCCGACCGGCAGCTCCCGAGCAATTCCGGAGCCAGGGGCGCCGGCGCCAGGGTGGACCGGCAGTAGCGGGCGACCAGGGTCATCCACTCCACCAGATGCGGTGCGACAGTTCGCTCCGGGCCCGACATCAGTTGCAGCAGACGGGCTGTGCCGGCACGTGACGGAGTGCCGAGCCAGGCCAGGGTCGCCGCGAGCAGGCGCGGGGGCACCGCCAGGCGAACCAGCCCGGCCGGTGCTATCAGCACCCGGCCGGCGACGCGCGGTGAGGAGCAGGCCAGGGCGATCGCGCCGCCCAGCGAATGCCCGAGCAGTACGGCCTTGTCGGGGACGGTCTGCTCCAGCACCTCGTCGAGCCACTGCCCATACCAGGCCATCCGGTCTCTGCGCGGCCGCTGCGGCGCGCTGAGGCCGGGCTGACCCGGCATATCCAGAGCGATGACCCGGTGCCGTATCGCCAGCCGAGCCAGAAAAGGTAACGAGGCCGCGGTGTTCATATTCGTTCCCGGGACCACCACGACAACGGGCCCCGGCCCGCGGGTATCTCCGAGAGTTGTGACGTGCGTGGGCCCGGCCGAGGTGGTGACCGTCGACTGCCGGTGCGGCGTGGACCAGTCGTCCAGTTGCTCCGTGCACCACAAACGGATCACCTCGCCGCTGGGGGCGTTGACATAAGCCGAAACCATCGCGGGACGGGAACCGCGAGCGAACAGTGAGGGGCGGGATCCGGGAGAACTCATCAGCGAAGATCGTCTTTCGTCGGCTGCGATCCCGGCCCGCGGCTGGACCGGGTGCGCCGACCAGGCTTCCCGGCTCTCCTCCCCCAAAGATGCCGGACAGACGGCTGTCAGTGCAAACGACGAGCTCCCGAAGCCGGCCGGGTCACCTGCCAGGCTGTGTCCTGGCCGATACGGTCCGGCGGGCGTCACCCACCGGGACCGTTCAGCTGCTGCTGAATCCGGTCGAGCGCGTCGCGGATCGCCTCGATCTGCGCGTTGAGTTCGGCGATCGTCGCCTCGTCCAGTGGTGGCGGCGCCTGTTCGGGTGGCGTGGTCGCCGGCGGTGGTGGTGCCGGTGGCGGCCGTCCGGGTGGCGGGGGCGCGGCGGGGCTGCCGCCGGGGGCGGTGGCGAGGTTTCCGGTTTCGGCGCCGAATACCTGATCCAGTGCCTCGGCGAGAGTGGGGGCGTAACCGACGCGGACGCCGGCGGTGGCAGGGTCGCGGTAGCTGACGAGGATTCGGGCGAGTTGCGGGAAGGTCGACCCGTTCGGCGTGGTCGAGATCCGTTCGGTGAACAGCGGTTCGACGTAGAGGATGCCGCCCTCGGCGATCGGCAGGGTGAGCAGATTGCCGTACTGGATGCGGTTCGACCGTTCCAGCAGGGTGCGTTCGGACGCCACCCGGGTATCGGAGATCATCGAGTTCTGGATCTGCTGCGGCCCCTGGGTGAGGGTGTCGGTGGGGAGTTGCAGGATGGTGAAACGCCCGTAGTCGCCGGGGTCGGAATCGACCGATATATAGGCGGACAGGAACTCCCGGTTGAATCCGACCATCGCGCTGGCCAGCCGGAACGACGGCTGCGCGGTCTGCGGATCCCCCATCAGGACGTAGAACGGGGGCTGGTGTGGGTTGGTATCGACGGTCGGGTCACTGGGTACCGACCAGAAAGCATTGGTGGTGAAGAACTCTCGCGGTTCGTTCACATGGTATTTGGCGAGCATCTCGCGCTGGACGCTGAACAGATCCTCCGGATAGCGGAAATGGGCCCGTAGCTCGTCGCTGATCGATTCCTCGGGTTCGACGGTTCCCGGGAAAACCCTCATCCACGCATCGAGTACGGGATCGTCGTGATCGACCTGATAGAGGGTCACCGTGCCGTCGTAGGCGTCGACGGTGGCTTTGATCGAGTTGCGTGCGTAGGAGATCTCCTCGAACGGGCCGGCGGCGGGGTCGCCCGGGTGGGCGAGGGCCTCCAGCGAACTGGTTTTCGCGTAGGGATAGCCGTCGATCGTGGTGTACGCATCGACGATCCAGACGATCCGGCCGTCCACGACCGCCGGGTACGGGTTGTTGTCGGTGGTCAGCCACGGGGCGACCAGCTCCACGCGATGCCGCGGGTCCCGGTTGAAGATGATCTTCGAATCGGGGCCGATCGCGCCGGAGAAGATGATGTTGCGTTCGGCGTACGCGGTGGCGAAGGCCAGGCGGTTGAACCAGTTCCCGATCGGGACACCACCAGCGCCGGTGTAGGTGTATTTCGTGCTGTCGGTGTCGTATTCGCGCGGTTCGGTGCCGCCGCCGACAATGGCGTAATCGGGGTCGGCCGCGGCAATCACCTCACCGAAGTAGATCCGGGGCTGATCGACGGGAATCAGCTGGTTACCGGTCGCGCCGGTGGCGATATCGCTGACCGTGTAGATCGGATAGCCGCTGTTACTGCTCTCGGTATCGCCGGCGGCGTCGCGAACCGCGGCATTGACGCGGTTGGCCGGGGCGGCGACGAACCCGTTGCCGTGGGTGTAGACGGTGTGCCGATTGACCCAATGCCGCTGGTTACCGCTCAGCGCCTCCGGGGTCAGCTCCCGCGCCGCGACCACATAGTCGCGTAGTTGCCCGTCGATGCGGTAGCGGTCCAGATCCAGGTTCTCCGGGAAACTGTAGAAATTCTTCAGTTGCTGCTGCTGGGTGAATGTCCGCGAAACCACATTCGGGTCCAGCAGACGGACATTCGCGAGGGTCGTCGCATCCGCGGGAACCTTCGGCGGCGGCCGGGTTCCGATACCCGGGTACGGCTGGTACTCGACCCGGTCGCCACCGATCCCGTACGCCTGCCGGGTCGCGGCGATATTCCGTTCGATGTAGACACGTTGCTTATCGGCCGCGTTCGGCCGGACCGAGAGTTGCTCCACCGCCAGCGGCCAGACCCCGCCCACCAGGATCGACGACAACAACAGCATCGCGGCTGCCAAGGCGGGAATGCGCAGATCCCGGACCACGACGGCGGAGAAGAAGGCCGCGGCGCAGATCAAGGCGATCGCGAACAGGATGAGCTTGGCCGGCAGCACCGCGTTGATATCGGTGTATCCGGCCCCGGTGAACGTGGGCTCCTGACTGTCCCCGGCGAGCAGCGTGTACCGGTCGAACCAGTAGGCGATGGCCTTCATCAGGACGAAGAGCCCGGCGAACACCACCAGCTGGACGCGGGCGGGATGGCTCAGCCCCGGGCGACCACCGGAGAGCCGCAGGCCACCGAACAGATAGTGGGTCGCCAGACCGGCGAGGAAGCCGAGGAAGATCACCACGAGCAGCCAGGTCACCACGAGCCGGTAGAACGGCAGGTCGAAGACGTAGAAACCGATATCGTGCCCGAACTCGGGATCGCGGATATCGAACGATCCGCCGTGCAGGAACAGTTGTACGGTCGTCCATCGTGACTGGCCGATGAGCCCGCAGATCACCCCGATCCCGCCGGCGATACCCAGCCCGAACCACAGGGGTCGCCGCAACACAGTGGTGCGATAGGGCAGCAGGTAGTCCTCGGTTCGGGGCAGGGCGACCAGTGGCCGATAACGGAACGCGAGCCACATCGCCGCGAAGAGAACACCACCCACGAGCACCGAGATCACAACGAACAGCGATACGCGGGTGAACAGCACGGTGCGCCAGACTTCGCGGAAACCGACCTCACCGAACCACAACCAGCCGGTATAGACACCGATCAGTCGTGTCACGACGAGGAGGAACACGAGGAGCCCGACAGCGACGATCAGCAGCAGTCGCGCACCGCGGGGCAACCGCGGCAGGCTCAGACCCTCGTGTGCGCTCATCTCCCACACTCCCGTGGCTGCGCTCGCCTGATGGGTGGGCGGCCGGCACCGGCCGTAGCTCCGATACTACCGACGCCGCCGGCCGGCCTGTCGACGTCCTGCCGCTGCAGACGCCGGGTTCCCGCACCGGCGCCGGCGATCGGGGTGCAGCCGGCAGCGATATGGTCCGTGGGGTTGGTCTGCGACGAAGGAGAGGACGATGGCTGTGACGACGGAGCAGGTGGTTGCGGCTCCGGGATGGTTCACCGCGGCCATCGCGGAGTTGCCCGAGCATCGTGAGGTCGAGGTCGGCGGGGCAGCGATTCATCTGCGCTGCTGGGGTCGGGCGGGAACCCCCGGGGTGGTTCTGGTGCACGGCGGATCGGCGCATTCGGGCTGGTGGGACCATATCGCTCCGTTTCTGGCGACCACGCATCGTGTGGTGGCGCTGGATCTGTCCGGCCACGGTGACAGCGGCGTGCGCGCCGGCTACCCGATCGAAGGCTGGGCCGACGAGGTGATGGCGGCGGCCGAGGCCGGGGGTATCGCCGGACGGCCGTATATCGTCGGGCACAGTATGGGCGGCCGGGTGACAGCCGTGGTGGGGGCACGGCATCGGAAATCGGTCGCCGGCCTCGTGATCATCGATTCACCGATCAGCGAGCCGCCCCGGGATGCTCTCGTAGGCCAGCTCCGTCGCAAACCGAAGACCTACCCGACCAAGGACGAAATCTGCGAACGATTCCGTACGGTGCCCGAACAGGCGGTTCTGCTCCCGTACGTGGCGCGGCATGTGGCCGGCGAATCGGTGCGGAGCACGCCCGAGGGGTGGGTCTGGAAGTTCGACCCCGAGATGCTGCGCAAACGCCTCGAACACGGGCGTATCCCACCTCTCAGCTCACTGAAGACGGTGGAGGCTCCCGTGCTCTACATCCGTTGCGAGTTCGGGTTGGTGACCTCTGAGCGGGCTCAGGAAATCGCGGGATTGTTCGGACATCCCGCGACGGTCGTCGATTTGGCCGCCGCGGGCCATCACCCGATGATGGATCAGCCACTCCCACTCGTTGCGACCCTGCGCACAGCTCTTGCCCAGTGGGGTTCCCTGAATGAGAGCGGCCGGCCGGATGCCCCCGCCCACAACCTGCATTAGCCCCCGGGCCACCGTAGTGACAAGATGCTCTGCCGGGCGGTTCAGCAGGCTGGATATCACCTTTCGCAGATCCGTCGATAGCTACGGGCCACCAGGGCCGACCGGAGATACCACAGGCCTTTCACCTCGCCGGGGTCGAACCCGGTGAGCTGGCCTATGCGCTTCAATCGGTAATCGACGGTGTTGGCGTGCACATGGAGGTGCCGTGCGGTCCGTCGGCGGTTGTGGTTGTTGCTGATGTGCAGGCGCAAAGTTTTCAGAAGTTCGGGGCTGTCGTCGAGTGGGTCGAGTACCGCGCCGAGATGTTCGCGGGCCGGGCCCGGGCGGGTCAGCTGGTATTCGAGGGCGAGGTCCTCGAAACGGTAGAGTCCCGCACCCAGTTCGAGGCGGTGCACGATATCGAGCAGCTCGTGTGCCTGATCGACAGCGCGCGCGATTGCGCCCGTGGAGGTGTGTAGCTGAGTCATCCGGATCGGCACCCGAGCCGCGTCGGACAAGTGTTCGACCAATTCCGCGGCGTTCTCATCGGTGAACCGATAGTCCGGAATGAGCACCGTACCGCCGCCGGCACCGAGCAGAGTCAAGGTGTCGTTGCCGCAGCGAGTGGTGATCTCGGCCTGGACCCGGCCCAGTTTTCGACGGGCGACCACCGAGCTGTCGAATGCTGGATCGTATTCGTCCCGGTGTAGTGGGATGGACAGCGCGCAGACGTGGTAGGCCTGCGCGATCGAGATCCCCGATCCCCGCGCCATCGCCGAGGTGCTGTATCCGCCGAGTAGTGCCGAGGCGAGCGTGCGCACCGCGCTGTCGTGCTGGTCGGTGATCCTTCGCAATTCATCCAGGTAGGACAGCGCGACAGTGGAGGTGATCAGGTCGCCGATGTCCAGCAGCCGCCGGGCGATTTCGACCATGCAGCCGCGTTCGCCGCCCGTCGCGTCCGAGCTGATCTGGTCGCAGACCATCTTCAGGCCTTCGTGCACTGCGTGATGGATGGTTTCGACGGGGATACCCTCGCGGGCCCATTCCGCCGCCGCCTCCCGTAGTCGCCGCTCCGACTTGTCGTGGGTGCCGGCGCCGTCGAGCATGGCGGCGGCCAGCTCGAGGCAGACACCGGTGATTCTGGTGACGTCACCATCGAGTGTGTTCCCGGGCAGTGGGCCGTGCGGCACCATGTTGCGGGCGAAACGGTCGACCATCTGCCGGGAAATGGTGGACCCATCTTTCGGATGGGCCGAGGCATGGTGGCCGGAGGCGATCAAACCGGGTAAGGCTACCGCGTGCCGCGGTACGGGTGTGGATATCGTCGACACAGGCGCCAATCCCTTGCTGCAGTGGAACTCCGGACTACGACCTTCGATCGTTGTCGCCCGTGGGCAGCCCGCCAAGGTCGATCCGCACCAGGATCGGTATCGGGTGGTGCACACTGCACCAGTGGAAACGGTGGGCGGCGCGGGTTCGGAGCAGCCTTCGGCACGCGCGCGGGAACTGATACGCCAAGGCGCGGAGATCGCGATGAATGTGCCTTCGGATTGGTTGGACACCTTGTACGAGGCCACTTCATCTGCCGAAGGTATGCGCGCGATTTCGGACGATCCGCTGCTCTCGGCCGCCGCGCAGCATGTCAACCGCGCCAATGTCTTGCAGTGGGCCGGCGCGAATATTCAGGATCCCGGCGCTCCGGTGCCGATCATTGTGGGGCCGGAGCAGCTCGCCATCACCCGCGCCGCGGTCCGGCGCGGGCTCAGCGAAACCGCGCTGGCAACATATCGTGCGGGGCAAAATGTGGCCTGGCAGCGCTGGATGAAGATCGTATTCACGCTGACCTCCGATCCGGCGGAGCTGCAGGAAGTGCTGGATGTGACGGCGGTATCGATCGCGCGGTTCATCGACGGCATAGTCGATGCGCTGCTGAAGGTGATCGCCGCGGAGGTAGCCGAACTTGCCGAAGATTCCGATGTCGAACGTCGCGAACTGGTGACACGCGTCCTGGACGGTGATACACAGGCGGTGAGCCGAGCGGGCGAGCGTCTCGGCTACCACCTGCATCAGCGGCACACCGCTGCCATTGTCTGGCACAGCGTCGCTCACGAGGCCGATCCTGCGGCACTGCGGCGTATCCTCGCCGCGATGGCCCGCGTGAGTGGGGCGTCCCGTGTGTTCAGTGTGCGGGCCGACGCGACCACCACATGGGTGTGGGTGCCCGGCGCCGCCGACTTCGACGGCTCCGAACTGCATTCCGCGCTGGAGGAGAGCCCCGGAGCGCGGGTCGCATACGGCTCTCCGGCCTGCGGTGTCGCAGGCTTCCGTGACAGTCATCGGGAGGCGCTCATCGCGCAACACACTCTGGCCCGGTTGGGGTCCGCCCGACGGGTGGCGAGTTTCGCGGCGATCGAACTTGTTTCTCTGGTGATCGAGAACGCCGAGCGGGTGGATCGTTTCGTAAACAGCACTCTCGGCGAACTCGCCACCGCCGGCGAGGACCTGCGCGAGTCCGTGCTGGTGTTCGTCGAGGAACAGTGCAATGCCGCGCGCGCGGCGGTGCGTCTCCATACCCATAGGAACACGCTGCTGCGCAGGCTCGGCCGAGCCGACGAGCTATTGCCCCGGCCGCTGGCCGAAGACCCCGTGCGGGTCGCGGTAGCGCTAGAGGTGCTGCGCTGGCGCGGTCCGGCCGACGGTCAGTCCTGGCCTGCTGCCGGTATCCGATCGGTGTGAGTGGCGGTGGAGGGTGCCGTCGAACGGTGGGTTCGGAGCAGCGTGGCGATGAGGACGGCGCCGAGGAAGAGAATGGCGGCGGCGATCGTGAGCGCGAAGGAAAAGCCCTGTGACCGAACAGGTCCGGCTGTGGTACCACTGTGCCGTTCGGCCACAGTGACCAGTACCGCCACCCCGATGGCGCCACCGATCTGTTGCACGGAGCTGAACAACGCCGAGCCCAGTCCGGCGTTCTCCGATGTGGTGCCGGTGACCGCGGCCGCCGCCAGCAGTGGCAAGGTCAGCCCGCATCCCAGACTGGTGACGAGCAGGCCCGGTAGCACGCCCGTGGCGTACGGATCGCCCGCCGCCACACCGGACAGCATCAACAGCCCGGCCGAACTGATCAGGAAGGACAGGGTCAGCGCCCACCGCATTCCGAGCCGCGTGCTCATATGCGGGCACAGCTGCATTCCCGCGAGGATTCCGGCGCCGTAGGGCAGATAAGCGAGACCGGCCTGCAACGGGCTGTATCCGAGGACCGTCTGCAAGTGGATCATCAGCAGGAAAGCCATGGCGAAAAAGGCCACCGAGAACAGCAGGGTTGCCGCGTTGGCGACCGAACGCGTCCGGTCGGCGAGGAACGCCTTCGGTACCAACGGCTGAGCTACTTTCGATTCCACCGCCAGGAAAGCGGCGGTCAAAACGACAGCCGTCAACAGGGCAGCGACGACGGTGGGGTCTGTCCAGTTCGTTTCACCGGCATGCAGTAGTCCGAAGACCAGGGACACAACGGCGCCGGTGCCCAGAACGGCCCCGGGGATATCCAGAGCTGTCCGGTGGCGCGCGCGGCTTTCCGGGGTCAGGCGCGGCAGCAGCACGAGGGCCACCGCCGCGACCGGCAGGTTGATGAGGAAGATCGAACGCCAAGAAGCAAGGTCGGTCAGCAGGCCGGAGATCACCAATCCCGAAGTGCCGCCCAGAGCGGCGAGACCGCCCCAAATACCCAGTGCCCGCGTACGTTCCGTGGCACCGGGGAACAACAGGGTGATCAACGACAGTGCGGCGGGACTTGCCATGGCCGCCCCCGCTCCCTGAACGAACCGTCCGAGCACGAGTTGCCATGGCTGCTGGGCGAGCCCGCACGCCAGACTGGCGGCACCGAACAGCGCCACCCCGAGAAGGAAGACGCGGCGGCGACCCAACAGGTCGGCCGCGCGCCCGGCCGGTAACAGCAATCCACCGAACGCGAGGAAATAGGCGTTGACCACCCAGACCAGCCCCGGGCCGCTGAAGCCCAGCTCGTCGCGGATGCTGGGGAGGGCAACGCTGACCACGGTGTCGTCCAGGACCAGCATGAACTGTACGAAACACAGCACTACGAGCGCCGCGCGGCGTCGCCCGGGGCCGGTGGAAGCGGTCACCGACGGCACAGCCGATGCCCAGACTTCGCAGATATGCACCAAATATGGTGACAAGAAAGGTTTTTCAGCACTCCTCGACGCTATGTGCCGGCAGGTGCTGGCCACAATACGCGGCGAGGCCGAACAGTATCGCGTTGAGGACATAAGCTGTCGTCATGCTGGACTCCGCCCATTCCTTCGACCCGCCCGGCGGGGGAGTGATCATCGTCGGGCAATTCCAGCTGACATCCGGAGAGTGGATCGCCGCCCACAGTCACACCCACCATCAGCTGGCGTGGACGCGTCGCGGGGTGCTCGGCGTTGCCGTCGGCGATGCGTACTGGGTGCTGCCGCCGACCCGGGCGCTGTGGCTGCCGGCGGGAGTAGTGCACCGGACCGGCGCCACCCGTGACGCGGTGCTGTGCAGCCTCTACCTCGACCCGGCGCGATGCGCACTGGACTGGGCCGAGCCCACCGCGGTCGGCGTCGATACCCTGCTGGCCCAGCTGATCACCCATTTGACCCGCCGGGACCTCGCCGCGGACGCGCGACTGCGCGCCGAAGCAGTGGTGCTGGATCTACTGCACCCCGTACCGGCGCTGCCGATCGACGTGCCGGAGCCCATCGACGAACGGGTACGCGCCGTGGCCGACACCTTGCTCGCCGACCCCGCGGATTCCCGCAGCCTCGACGCCCACGCACAATCCATCGGAGTGAGCCGACGGACTCTGACCAGGCTCTTCGTTCGGGACACAGGGATGAGCTTCGACCGTTGGCGCACCCATATGCGGCTGCGCGCCGCCCTGCCGTTCCTCGCCGAGGGCTGCACGGTGTCCCAGGCCGCGCATGCCGTCGGATACACGAGTGCCAGCGCGTTCCTCGCAGCGTTCCGCCGCACCGTCGGTACCACGCCCGGGCGCTACCTCCACGCGGGCACCGAAATCGAATGGTGAACGTGTTCGAGCGGGCTCGAATGTACGGATCGCAGACCCCAGCAAATTTGCTGGGCAGCTTGTGCGCGAGGGGGACTTGTACCCCTCAGTGCGGCAGATTTACCGATTCGGTGTGTTCGATCACATCGAACGGTAGGTGATGTTGATCGAGAGGATCAAGCGCTGGTTTGCGGTGGCGCACGGTGGAAGTAGCGTGGGTTGCAGGGGCGAGAACCCGCCTCTGAACAACTTCGAATTTGCCGGCCCCCTTGGGGTTTCATAGGCTGACCCTCGATATCGAGCAGGCGACATATCAGCAGGGGAAGTGGGGGACACCGTGAACTACATTCAGCCACCCAACGATGCCGCGTGGCTGCGCCCGGACCCGGGCAATGCGGCAGGGCCGAACCAGGGCAGTACAGGGCCGGATCAGGCCGAGAAGGCAAGAAAGCTGGCATCTCGCGGTTCGTGGCTTCGCCCGCTGGGCGGCGTTGCGCTCCTCCTCGGCGGAATCTTTTTCATGGTCGGTTACACGGCCGACCCCGAGGCAGGGCCCACCTGCAACAGCACCAAAATGGAGCGCGGCGACACCTGCGTAGAGATCAAGGGCGAGTCGAGGACCGAGCTTTCCTACGACGACGTCAAAGCGGAACAGGAAAGCGACCAGAGCAATATGTACTGGGCTGCACCCCTTGCCGTCGCCGGCGGCGGTACCTTGATCTATGGTTTCGTGCTGCGGGTGCGCTACGGCAAAGGGGCCTGACCCCGGCACCGGTCGAGTCTCCGGTGGACCGAGCGGACGCATTACTCTGCGCGGGAAATCCTGACTATATGCAGGCGGCTGCCGATCTCGCCGGGGTAGCGGCGTGAGGTGATGGTCACTGATTGCCATCCGCTGCTTCGTCGGCGGATGTGGCAGCGCATCCACTGGCAACGGGCCGAGGGTACAGGCGCCTTTATCAGGCGTGGTGGCCGCAGCTGGATCCGTAAGTAGAGCCCCGGCGCCTTCGGCAGTGGGCCGCGAATCAGCTGTTCCATGGGCGCCTGCGGGGGAATCAGTGAGGGATCACCGTCGCCTCCGATCGTGCCGCGTGGACGGCCCCGGCCCGGTGGGGGACGGTCGATCCTGGCGGATCTGCCAAGAGTTCTTGCAGGTGGGTGCGCATTTTACCGGGTAACCTTCGTGTGTTCGAGTGCGCTCGAATACACGGCACGCAAACCCAGCAAATTTGCTGGGCAGCTTGTGCGCGAGGGGGGACTTGAACCCCCACGTCCGTGGACACCAGAACCTAAATCTGGCGCGTCTGCCAATTCCGCCACTCGCGCGTGATGGTACGACCGTCCAAACTCTACCGGGCCGCAGCGTGATCGCGAAGACGTGGGCCGGGGTTTTGTACTGACCGGTAACCCCACCTGCGATTATAACGATTAGATAACCGCCAATATGAGGGGTGCTCATGTTTCGCCGCGGTAAGGACGCGCCCTCACCTGCGGGTTCAAACATGAGGGAGGATCATGTTTCGGGGCATTCTGGTACGGATGTGCATGAATACCGATGGGTAAGGGACGCGCGGGGTGGCAAACGTGAGGGTTCCCTCATGATTTTGTGGAATCCTCGCTGATATCAGGCCGTCGAGCGTGGGATTCCCGCGCGCGGCCGGGGAGCCGGGGAAGTCTCCGCAGACCTGTCGCCACCGAGAGAAAGTCGAAGCGTCTTGACGATTAACGAGAGCACCGCGTCCGGTTCCGGATATCGGGTGAACGCGACCGCGGGCCGGACTGTCTCCGAGACGAATCGCACGCCGCTGCTGGACCAGTTGCGCGCAGGCACCCCCTACGCCCTGGCCTTCGGCGGGCAAGGGGCCAGCTGGCTGGGAGAGCTGTCCGAAATCGCCCGCGACGCGGCGCTGGAGCCGGACCTGACCGCGCTGGTCAACGAGGCCGCCGCGCTGCTGGAGCCGGTCGCCGATCAGCTGCTCACGGTGCGCCCGGTCGGTTTCGACCCGGTGGCCTGGATGCTGGAGGACGATCTCGCCGACGATGAGGCCGAGACCTCGGACGCGCCGTCGGAGCGGGTGCTGCGTTCGGCGGCGGTGTCCATGCCGGGCGTGCTGCTCACCCAGCTCGCCGCACTGCGCGCCCTCCGGTTACAAGGGCTGGACCCGGCGGAGTTCGCGCCGGTCTCGATCGTGGGCCATTCCCAGGGCCTGCTGGCCGCGACCGCGGTCAAGACCTGCGGTCAGCGCGACGCGGAAATGCTGGCCATCGGCCAGCTCGTCGGTGCCGCGGCGGGACTTGTCGCGCGCCGGCGCGGGCTCATGCCGGTGGGTGAGCGCTCCTCGATGGTCGCGGTATCCAATATCGACCCCGACGAGCTGCGGGGCGTTCTCGACGAGGTGTTCGAGGGCGCGGACCCGCTGTCCGCGGCGGTGCTGTCGATCCGCAACGGCCGGCGCCGGGTGGTGCTCTCGGGGACCCCGGAAGCGCTGCAGCGGGTGCGGCAGCGGTGCGCGCAGTTGAATGCCGAACAGGATCGTGAGCGGGCCGCGAAACAGCGCGGTGGCGCGGTGTTCGCGCCGGTGTTCGAGGACCTGGAAGTGGATGTGGCGTTCCACCATCCGGCTCTGGGCGATACCGTCGAGCTGGTCGCCGGCTGGGCCGCGCAGTGCGGGCTCGATACCGAGCTCGCCGGGCAGATGGCGCGCGACATCCTGGTGGAACCGGTCGACTGGGTCGCGACGGTCGACGAGATGGTGGACGCGGGCGCGGAGTGGATCCTGGACCTCGGGCCCGGCGATCTGCTGTCGCGGGTCAGCGGTAGTGCGCTCAAGGGCAGTGGTGTCGGCATGGTCGCGGTGGCGACCCGCGCCGGACAGCGCAACCTGCTCACCCCGGGCGCGACGCCGGAGGTGGCGCAGCCGTGGACCGCCTTCGCGCCGAAGCCGGTGCGGCTGCCGAACGGGCGGATCGTGGTGGAGACCGCATTCACCCGGCTCACCGGACGCTCGCCGATCCTGCTGGCCGGGATGACCCCGACCACGGTGGACGCGAAGATCGTCGCGGCGGCCGCCAATGCCGGGCACTGGGCCGAACTGGCCGGTGGCGGTCAGGTGACCGAGCAGATCTTCGCCGACCGTGTCGAAGAGCTGAAGGAGCTGCTGCACCCGGGGCGACAGGTGCAGTTCAATTCGCTGTTCCTGGACCCGTACCTGTGGAAACTGCAGCTGGGCGGTAAACGGCTGGTTCAGAAGGCACGCGCGGCGGGCGCTCCGTTCGACGGTGTGATCGTCACCGCCGGTATCCCGGAGCTCGAGGAAGCCGTCGCGCTGATCGAAGAACTGACCGAGGTCGGTATCGGCCACGTCGCGTTCAAACCGGGCACCGTCGCGCAGATCCGCGCGGTACTGCGGATCGCGGCCGAGGTGCCCGCCTACCCGGTGATCATGCATATCGAGGGTGGTAAGGCCGGTGGGCACCACTCCTGGGAGGATCTCGACGATCTCCTGCTCGAAACCTATGCCGAACTGCGGGCACACGAGAATGTCGTGGTCTGCGTCGGCGGCGGTATCGGGACCCCGGAGCGGGCCACCGAGTATCTGACCGGCGCCTGGTCGGCGGCGCACGGCTATCCGGCGATGCCGCTGGACGGTGTGCTGGTGGGCACCGCGGCCATGGCGACCCTCGAGGCGACCACCGCGCCCGAGGTGAAGCAGCTGCTGGTGGACACCCCCGGGACCCCGGACTGGGTCGGCGCCGGAACCGCCAGTGGCGGTATGGCTTCGGGACGCAGCCAGCTCGGCGCGGATATCCACGAGATCGACAACGCCGCCTCGCGGACCGGCCGGTTGCTCGACGAGGTCGCCGGTGACGCGGACGCGGTGGCGCAGCGGCGCGCGGAGATCATCGCCGCCCTGGACGCGACCGCGAAACCGTATTTCGGTGATGTGGCGGCCATGACCTACCTCGCCTGGCTCGAGCGGTATGTGGAGCTGGCGGTGGGCCAGGAATGCCGCGCGGATTTCGATTGCGGAAGCGATCTCGGGGACGCGATCACCGCTTCCACCCGCTCGGTGTGGCTGGATATCAGCTGGCGCGACCGGTTCGCCGAGATGCTGCAGCGGGCCGAGGCCCGGCTGGCACCGGCCGATCGCGGGGAGATCGACTCCCTGTTCCGTGACGAGGATCTGGAGAACCCGGCCGCCGCGCTCGCCCGGCTGGCGGAGCAGTATCCGGCGTCCGCGCAGACGCTGCTGCATCCGGCCGATGTGCCGTTCTTCATCGCGCTGTGCAAGACGCCCGGTAAACCGGTGAACTTCGTCCCCGTGGTGGACCAGGACGTGCGGCGCTGGTGGCGGTCGGATTCGCTGTGGCAGGCCCATGATCCGCGGTACTCGGCCGATCAGGTGTGCGTTATCCCCGGCACCGTCGCGGTGGCCGGGATCACCCGGGTCGACGAGCCGGTCGGTGAACTGCTGGACCGGTTCGAGCAGGACGCCGCCTACGCGCTGGTCCGCGACGGTGTCGTCCCGGCGGCCGTCGACGCGCGCCGGGTCGCCGCGGTGACCAGCGGACCCATCGATGTGGTGCTCGCGGCACCCGATATGCACTGGTCGGGCCGGGCGACGGTGAACCCGGTGCACCGGCTGGGCGATCTGCACGAGTGGACCGTGGACGAGAAGGGCGCGGTGCATCCGCCGACCGGTGCCACGCTGGTGGAGACCGAGGGGCCCGAGGCCGAACATTCGTATGTGGAACTGTCCGTTCCGCTCGCCGCCGGCCACAGTGTCCGGATCCGGATCACCGTGCCGGTAACGGTGTACAACGGCGGGTCGCCGGTGGTGTCCGAAGCCGACGCCGACGCCGCCATGTCGGCCCTGCTGGCCGTCGCCGCCGGGCAGACGCTGCCCGAGGTGAAGGGCAATATCGCGCACGTCAACCTGGCCTGGACGCCGGACCTGATCGCCGATCACGCCGGAGTCACCGGGGCCGGGTTGCCGGCGAACCTGAGCACCCTGGGCCGTACCGTGCCCGACGTTCTGGTCGGCGCGTGCTGGCCGGCGGTATTCGCGGTACTGGGCGCGGCCCGTACCGAATCCGATACCAGCGTGATCGAAGGCATGCTGGACCTGGTGCATCTGGACCATCAGGTCGAACTGCTGCGCGAACTTCCCGATGTCACCAGCATTCTCGTGGTCCGGGCGGAATCCGGGACCGTTGTCGATACCGACCTCGGCCGCGTGGTCGAGGTGAATGTCACCGTCGGCGAGATGCGGGACCAGGGCCTGGATGTCGTGCCGCTGGCCCGGCTCGCCGAACGGTTCGCCATCCGCGGCCGCAGCGGTGCGGGCGAGCTGACCGATCCGCCGCGGGCCGCGGGCACCGTGAGCGCCGAAGCCGGCGAGACCCCGCGGCGCCGCCGCCGGGACGTGACCATGGTCGCGCCGCGCAGTATGGCCGCGTTCGCCGCGGTCTCCGGCGATCACAACCCGATCCACACCAGCGACGCGGCCGCGAAACTGGCCGGTCTGGGCAGCCCGATCGTGCACGGTATGTGGCTGTCGGCCGCCGCCCAGCACGCGGTATCGGCGGTGGATCCGCAGGCCGCGGTACCGGCGCGCACGCTCACCGCGTGGACCACCAGGTTCCTCGGAATGGTGCGGCCGGGCGCCGAGATCGACGTGCGGGTCGAGCGGGTCGCCGTAGACGCCGGTGCGGAGATCATCGAGGTGTCCTGCCGCGCCGGCGGGGATCTGGTGATGACCGCGACCGGACGCACCGCCGCGCCCAAGACCGTGTACGCGTTCCCCGGCCAGGGCATCCAGCGCAAGGGGATGGGCCTGGACGCCCGAACCCGGTCCAAGGCCGCCAAGGCGATCTGGGATCGCGCGGACAAGCACACCCGGGAAGCGCTCGGCTTCTCCATCCTGGCGGTGGTCCGCGACAACCCGACCTATCTGAAGGCGCGCGGCGTCGAACACCGCCACCCGGACGGTGTGCTGCACCTGACCCAGTTCACCCAGGTCGCGATGGCCACCCTCGGTGTCGCGCAGGTCGCGGAGCTGCGGGAAGCCGGTGCGTTCGTGGAGGGTTCGCTGCTGGCCGGGCATTCGGTCGGTGAGTACAACGCGCTGGCCGCGGTCGCGGGAGTGCTGCCGCTGGAGGCGGTGCTCGAGGTCGTGTTCCAGCGCGGTTCGGCCATGCACGAGCTGGTGCCGCGGGATGCGCAGGGCCGCAGCGACTACCGGATGGCGGCCATCCGGCCCTCGCAGATTGGCCTGCCCGACGACGAGGTGATCGATTTCGTCGCCGGTGTCGGTGCGGCCGCCGGGGAATTCCTCGAGGTGGTGAACCTGAACCTGCGCGGTTCGCAGTACGCCATCGCGGGCACCGTGGCCGGTCTGGATGCGCTGGAAGCCGAGATCGAGCGGCGTCGCGACGAATTCGGCGGTAAACGCGCGTTCATCCTGGTTCCCGGTATCGATGTGCCGTTCCACTCGACCGTGCTGCGCAAGGGTGTGCCGGAATTCCGCGGCAAACTCGAACAGCTGCTGCCGGCCGAACTGCATCCGGAGGTCCTGGTCGGGCGGTATATCCCGAACCTGGTGCCCCGGCCGTTCTCGCTGGAGCGTGAGTTCGTCGCCGAGATCGCCGATCTGGTGCCGTCGGAGCCGCTGGCCGCGGTGCTCGCGGACTTCGACTCCTGGTCGCAGCGGCCCAGCGAACTGTGCCGCGTGGTGTTGATCGAACTGCTGGCCTGGCAGTTCGCCAGCCCGGTGCGGTGGATCGAAACCCAGGATCTGCTGTTCGGCGAACTCGGTGTGGAACGGTTCGTGGAGGTCGGCCTGGGTGCCACCCCGACCGTGGCCAACTTGGCGAGCCAGACGCTGAAACTGCCCGATTTCACCACCGCCACGGTGGAAGTCCTCAATATCGAGCGGGAGGCGGCGGTCGTGTACTCGACCGATACCGATCCGGCGCCCGTGGAGGAGCCGGTCGAGGAGGTCGCCGAGGCGCCCGCCGCGGCTGCCGCCCCGGCCGCCGCGCCGGCCGCCCCCGCGCCGGCGGCCACCGGCGGTCCGCGGCCGGACGATATCGCCTTCACCGCGGCGGATGCGACCAGGGTGCTGATCGCCCTGTGGACCAAACTCCGCCTCGACCAGATCGGCCCCGTCGACACCATCGAGGGTCTGTGCGACGGCGTGTCTTCGCGTCGTAACCAGCTGCTGGTCGACCTCGGCTCCGAGCTGTCGCTCGGCGCCATCGACGGTGCCGCCGACGCCGATATGGGTGCGCTCTCCGCGACCGTCGAACGGCTCGCCCGCACCTACAAGCCGTTCGGCTCGGTGCTCAGCGATGCCATCAACGATCACCTCCGCAAGGTGTTCGGGCCGTCCGGTAAACGTCCGGCCGCGATCGCCGAACGGGTGACGAAGGTCTGGGAGCTCGGTGACGGCTGGGCCAGCCATATCACCGCCGAGGTCTCGCTGGGCACCCGCGAAGGCGCCAGCGTGCGCGGCGGTGACCTGGGCGGACTCGTGTCCGGGGCGCTCACCGACGGTGCGTCCGTGGACGCTGCCATCGACGCTGCCGTACAGACCGTAGCGGCACGCCGCGGGGTCTCGGTCGCGTTGCCCGCGGCCGGCGGGTCCGCCGGCGGCACCGTGGACGCCGCTGCCCTCGGTGAGTTCACCGAACAGATCACCGGTAAGGACGGTGTGCTGGCCTCGGCCGCACGCCTGGTGCTGGAGCAGCTCGGCCTGAACGAGCAGGTCTCCGCGGTGGAAACCACCGACGACGGACTGGTCGATCTGGTCTCGGCGGAACTGGGGTCGGACTGGCCGCGACTGGTCGCCCCGGCATTCGACGCCCGCAAGGCGGTGCTCATCGACGACCGGTGGGCCACGGCCCGCGAGGACCTGGCCCGGTTGTGGCTGGGAGACGACGCGGATACCGCACAGCAGCCGGTGGACGGATTCCTCGGCGCCGGTGAAGCCGTTGCCGCGCAGGCCGACTGGTGGCGGCAGCGGGCCGTGCACGAGGCCCGTTCGGTACTGGCCGGGCACTACGAGCGGATCGCCACCGCGGCCCGGGACGAGGCCGGCGCGGGCGAATGGACCGGCGAGATCGCCGTGGTCACCGGCGCCAGCAAGGGGTCCATCGCCGCGGCGGTGGCCGGGTGCCTGCTCGGCGGCGGCGCGACCGTGATCGTCACGACCTCCCGTCTCGACGACCACCGCCTCGGCTTCTACCGCGACCTCTACCGTGCGAACGCCCGCCAGGGCGCCGCACTGTGGGTGGTCCCGGCGAATATGGCCTCCTACACCGATATCGACGCACTCATCGAATGGGTCGGCACCGAACAGGTCGACAATGCCGGTGGCGCGAAGATCAAGACCAAGGATGCGTTCACCCCGACCCTGCTGCTGCCGTTCGCGGCGCCGCGGGTGGCCGGTGACCTCTCCGATGCCGGCGCGCGCGCCGAAATGGAGATGCGGGTGCTGCTGTGGTCGGTCGAGCGGCTGATCGGTGGACTGTCCAAGCTGGGCGCCGATCACGATGTCGACGCGAAACTGCATGTGGTTCTGCCCGGTTCGCCCAACCGCGGCCTGTTCGGTGGCGACGGTGCCTACGGTGAGGCCAAGGCCGCACTCGATGCCGTGGTCGCCAAATGGCGGGCCGAGAAGACGTGGGCGGCGCGGGTCACCCTGGTGCACGCGCTGATCGGCTGGGTCCGCGGTACCGGGCTGATGGGTCATAACGACCCCATGGTCGAGGCCGTGGAACAGGCCGGTGTGCAGACCTGGTCGACCGGCGAGATCGCCGGCGAATTGCTGAAATGGGCCACCGCGCAGGCACGTTCGGTGTCCGAATCGGGTCCGCAGCAGGTCGACCTCACCGGCGGGCTGGCCGAGGCGAAGCTCGATCTGCCCGAATTGGCGCGGCAGGCGCAGGAGGCCGCGGAGGCCGAGGCCGCCGAGGTGACCGAGGAATCGGACGCCCCGCGGATCTCCGCGCTGCCCGCTCCGCCGACCCTGACCTCGGCCCTGCCGGTCCCCGAATGGGGCACGGTGACCGCCGATCTCAGCGATATGGTCGTGATCGTCGGCGCCGGTGAGCTCGGCCCCTACGGTTCCGCGCGCACCCGTTTCGAGATGGAGGTCTCCGACGAACTGTCGGCGGCCGGCGTTCTGGAGCTGGCCTGGACCACCGGCATGGTGGCCTGGGAGAACGAGCCGAAACCGGGCTGGTACGACACGGAATCCGGTGATTACGTACCGGAAGCCGAACTGGCCGAGCGTTATCACGACGCCGTCGTCGAGCGCTGCGGGATCCGGCGGTACGAGGACGACGCCGCCATGGTCGACAACAGCAGCCCGCTGATGACCTCGGTGTTCCTCGACCAGGACCTGGCGTTCACCGTGGGCAGCGAGGCGGAGGCGCGGGCATTTCACGCGGCCGCGCCGGAGCATACGGTGATCACCCCGATCGCCGACTCCGGTGACTGGACGGTGACCCGTAAGGCCGGCACCGAGATCCGGGTGCCGCGCCGGGCGAAACTCTCGCGCACCGTGGGCGGCCAGATCCCGACCGGCTGGGATCCCACGGTGTGGGGTATCTCCGCCGATATGGCGTCCTCGATCGACCGGGTCGCGCTGTGGAATATCGCCTGCACCGTCGACGCGTTCGTGGGGTCCGGGTTCGATCCGTCCGAACTGATGAGCTGGGTGCATCCGAGCCTGGTGGCCAACACCCAGGGCACCGGTATGGGCGGTATGTCCTCGATGCGCTCGCTCTACGTCGACAACCTGCTCGGGGAACCGCGGCCGAACGATATCCTGCAGGAAGCGCTGCCGAACGTGGCGCTGGCACATGTGGTGCAGTCCTATGTGGGCAGTTACGGCGCCATGGTGCATCCGGTGGCCGCGTGTGCCACGGCCGCGGTATCGGTCGAAGAGGGCGTCGACAAGATCAAGCTCGGTAAGGCCGAGGTGGTGGTCGCCGGTGGTTTCGACGATCTCGGTATCGAGGGCATCGTCGGATTCGGCGATATGTCCGCGACCGCGGATTCGGCGGCCATGAGCGCCAAGGGGATCAGCGACCGGTACTTCTCCCGCGCCAACGACCGCCGCCGCGGCGGGTTCGTGGAATCGCAGGGCGGTGGCACCGTGCTGCTGGCCCGCGGCGATATCGCGCTCGAGATGGGACTGCCGGTTCTCGGTGTGGTGGCCTACGCGCAGTCGTTCGCCGACGGTGTGCACACCTCCATCCCGGCGCCCGGGCTCGGCGCGCTCGGTGCGGGCCGGGGCGGGCGGGAATCGCGTTTCGCCGCGGAGCTGCGCAAACTCGGTGTCGGCCCGGACGATATCGCGGTGATCTCCAAGCACGACACCTCCACCGCGGCCAACGATCCCAACGAATCCGAACTGCACGAGCGGCTGGCCGCGGCGATCGGCCGTTCCGACGGTGCCCCGCTGTTCGTGGTCTCGCAGAAGAGCCTCACCGGGCACGCCAAGGGCGGTGCGGCCGCCTTCCAGCTCATCGGCCTGTGCCAGGTGCTGGAAAACGGTGTGGTGCCGCCCAACCGCAGCCTCGATTGTGTGGACGACAAGATGCGCGAATACTCGCATCTGGTGTGGTTGCGCGAGGCGCTGCGGTTCGGTGACCGGTTCCCGCTCAAGGCCGGCCTGGTGACCTCGCTCGGCTTCGGGCATGTCTCCGGCCTGCTCGCGGTGGTGCATCCGCAGGCGTTCGTCCAGGCGATCGAACCGGCCCGGCGCGACGAGTACCAGCGCCGGGCGCAGGAACGGCAGCTGGCGGGCCGCCAGCGCATCGTCGAGGCGATGTGCGGCGGGGCCGCGCTCTACGAGCGGCCGGCCGACCGGCGGTTCGGTGGTGACGGCACCCCGGCGGCGCAGGTCCGCGGCCTGGAAGCCGAGATGCTGCTGTCGGAGACCGCCCGGCTCGGTGACGGGATCTACCAGGTCGACGGCGCCGGCTGCGAGACCGGCCGATTCGTCGGCGGCGATACCGATGCCGCCGCGGCCGGTACCCCGTAGGCTGCGCCACTGTGACGATCCTCGGAATCGGCTTGGACTTGGTAACCATCTCCGAGTTCACCGAACAACTGGAACGGGCCGGAACCACCATGCTCCGGGAAAGTTTCACCGCCGGTGAGCGGCGTTACTGCCAGAGCAAGGCCACCGACCCGGCCCGCAGTTATGCGGCGCGGTGGGCGGCGAAGGAGGCCGTGCTCAAAGCCTGGGCCTCCTCCCGCTTCGCCCGCCGCCCGCAGATCGGGGACAACCCGTATCCGCTGATCGAGGTGGTGAACGACGCCTGGGGCCGGCCGAGCATCAAACTGCACGGCCTGGCCGCGGAATTCCTGCCGCGGGTGCGGGTGCACCTATCGCTCACCCACGACGGCGATACCGCGGCCGCCATGGTGGTACTGGAAGATCCGGGTGAACTGGCCGACCTGATCGAAGGACGCTCGCCGGAGAACTGAGCAAGAAACATCGAAAGGCCCGCAGCGCCCGCTCCGGGCCTTTCGGTATGCCGCTGGTCCTGGTGTCCGGACTCGGCTGCCGTAGTGCAGAATCAGGCATATGGCACGGACTCTGCCCGACGGCGAATCGTTGCTGGTGCGTACGGATTTCACCGACGAAGACGCGTGGGCCGAAGCCCTCGCATCCCCGACACCACCGCGATGACCGACCCCGAGCACCCGTTGCCGGCAGTCGATACCGGAGGGGACGGCGAGCCGGTGTTCCGGATAGCTTCGGTCGCTATGGCCGAGGTCGAGGTCAACTTCTTGCTCGGCAGTATGGACTTCGAGGACTACGCGGACGGCGTCGACGACGACGGCGTTTCCGCGGTTTCGATCGGTGAACGCGGCCGGCGGGCGGTTCAGCGCTGGCTGGCGGTGCGGGATTCTTTTTCCGCGACCAGCAGATAGGCGACCATCAGGCGTTTGAGTTCGGCGACCGCGTCGGCGTGGCTCTGTTCGTCCTGCACCGAGAAATTCATCATCGAATACACCACGTGCACCAGCACCTCGGCCATCATGGTGCGCCGGGCGCGGGGGGTGCGCGGGGTGAGCGGGCGCAGCATCTGCGAGACGACCTCGGCGAATTCCTTTTCGTGGATGGCGCCGGTGGCTCGCGTGGAGGGGGTGGACTGCATGGCCAGCCAGACCTCGCGGCGGGACGGGTCGGTCATCCACAGGTTCGCCAGATGGTCGACGAACTGGTTCATATGCCGCAACCAGTCCAGCGACGGGATCTCGCCGTGGAAATCGGCCAGCTCCTGCGATACCGCGACCAGGTCCTGCCTGTTCAGTTCGCAAACGATGACGTACTTGTTGGCGAAGAACTGGTAGAGGGTGCCGATCGGAACTTCCGCGCGAGCCGCGACCTCTTCACAGGTGAACGATTCGAAACCCACCTCGACCAGAAGTTCCCGCGACGCCTGCAGCAGCGCGTCGAACTTCCGTTTACTGCGCTCCTGGGTCGGACGCCGCCGCGGCATGAGTTCCTGCGGATCGTCCTGCAGTTCCAATTCCAGCGCAGGGTCCGGACGCCGTTTCACCGTGGCCTCCGTACGTACGTTCACATGTCCCAGGCTAGCGGTAGGTCGAAGGTGGTGGTGGGAGAGTACGGAATGTGACGGCGAGTCTGTCATGTCTCACCACCCGGACACTGCCGATCCGGGGTCCGCAACACGCTCCGCGGACGCCGGATCGGCGGGGAGTCCGGCTCAGTTCCGGGTCTTGCGGTGGAACAGAACCAGGGCCGTGCCGTAGCACACAACGGCGATGGCGCCCCACCAGACGACCGCGAGTACTGCGCTGTCGCCGATCGGGGTCCCGACCAGCAGGCCACGCAGGGTTTCGATCACCGGTGTCACCGGCTGGTGTTCGGCGAAACCGCGCAGCCAGTCCGGCATGGTCTCCGGCGGAACGAACGCGCTGCTGACATAGGGAATGAACATCGCGAAGATGGTGAATCCGTTGGCAGCCTCCGGACTACTGGCGAGCAAGCCGAAGCACGCCGACATCCAGGAGAGCGCCACCACCACCAGCGCCAGCAGTGCCGCGGCGGCGAGCCAGCGCAGCGGATCGGCGGTGGGCCGGAAACCGATCGCCAATGCGACGATCACCACCACCGCGGTGGCCAGGATATTGCGCAGCAGGCTTTCGGTGATGTGCCCGGTGAGGAACGAGGACCGGCTGATCGCCATGGTGCGGAAGCGGTCGACGATACCTTCGGCGATATCGACCGAAACACTGATCGCCGTGGTCGAGGCGCCGAAACAGGCGCACATCAGCACGATCCCGGGCACCACGTAATCGACGAAGGTGCCGCCGACATCCATGGCCCCGCCGAAGACGTAGACGAACATGAGCAGGATCATGATCGGTAGTGCAAGGGTGCTGATCAGCGCATCGGGACTGCGCACGGTGTGACGGAGATTGCGGGCCGTCATGGTTGCCGCGTCCTGTGCGGCGTAGGTGAGGGTGGTCACGCGAGTGGCTTTCTGTGAGTGGGGCGCGGGGTCGCTATGCGGCCGGTACGGCTTCGGCGGGACGGCTGGTCAGTGCGAAGAAGACATCGTCGAGATCCGGGGTGTGCACGCTGAGCCGCTCGACGGTGATATCGAAGGCGGCGAACTCGTCCAGCAGATGTTTGAGATGGGTGACCTGCCCGTCGGACGGAACCTGCAGGGTGAGTTCGTCCCGATCGGTTTCCGGGAAACCGGTCACGCGCGCCGCGGCGGCCAGGTTCGCACTGTCGGCGAAGTGGAACAGGATATGGCCGCCGGGGGTGAGTTGTTTGAGTTCGGCCGGGGTCCCGTCCGCGACGATGCGGCCGTCGTACAGGACCGCGATCCGGTCGGCCAGTTGATCGGCTTCCTCCAGGTACTGGGTGGTGAGGAAAACCGTTACGCCGTCGTCGACCAGTTCTCTGATGACCTGCCAGAGTTCGCGGCGGCTACGCGGGTCCAGCCCCGTGGTGGGTTCGTCGAGGAAGACCACCTCCGGCCGGCCCATCAGGCTCATGGCGAGGTCGAGGCGGCGGCGCATACCGCCGGAGTAGGTGCTCGCGGGGCGTCCGGCGGCCGCGACGAGATCGAAGCGTTCCACGAGCTCGGTGGTGCGCCGGCGGACTTCCGACCGGCCCAGATGCAGTAGCCGGCCGACCATGTGCAGGTTCTCGGTACCGGTGAGGACTTTGTCCAGTGCAGCGTATTGGCCGGTTACTCCGATGGACGCGCGGACCTGATCCGGCTCGTGCGCTACGTCGTATCCGGCGACCCGGGCAGTTCCGCTGTCCGGACTGGTCAGGGTCGCCAGGATGCGCACCATCGTGGTTTTCCCGGCGCCGTTGGGGCCGAGGAGGGAGAACACCGATCCGGGCGCGATATCGAGGTCGATACCGGCGAGGACCCGGTGGTCGCCGAAGGATTTACCGAGTCCGGCGAGGGAAATGGCAGGTGGGGCGGTCATGATGGGCTCCGTTCGAATAACTGCGTGCCGAATAAACTGTATATGGCATATATTCTGATTAGAGAGTACACAGTTTGGAGCGGGGCGCAAGGACGGCGAGGAATGCGGTGGTATAGGAAGGGGAGACGCAAGAGGCCAGGCCGCCGTCCCGACTGGCGGCCACCGAGGACCCGGTCTCGGAAACCGACGGAAGGAACCCAGATCGATGCCGAGCGCAGCGGACAACGGACCGGCCACGGCCGCCCCCGAAGGGACAGCGGCCGCGGCGGGCGCCGAACGCCCGCTACCGAAATCGATCGAGCTCATGTGGGGTCTCGCGCCGGCGGGAACCCGCGGACCCCGGCGCGGGCTGAGCCTGGAACAGATCGTGGACACCGCGATCGAACTCGCCGACGAGGAGGGGTTCGCCGCGCTGTCGATGAACAAGGTCGCCGAGCGCCTCGGTTTCACCGCGATGTCGCTGTACCGCTATGTCGACAGCAAGTCCACCCTGGTGGAGCTCGCGCTGGACCGGGTACTGGGAAAGCCGCCGGAAACCCCGCCGGGCACCCCGTGGCGCGCGGTGCTGCACGAGTGGGCGTGGGCGGAGTACCGCTTGATCGCCAAGCATGCGGGCTGGCTCAGTGTGCGAATGACCGCACCTCCGCTGGGGCCCAACAACATGGCTTGGCTGGAGGCAGGCCTTTCTGCACTCGCACAGACCCGCGTGCCGGAACCCATCAAAATGCAGCTGGTGGTGAACCTGACACTGTTCGTGATCGGACGGGCCCGCCTTGTCACCGAAATCGACCCGGCCAACCCCGAATCCGACGGCGATTGGGACATCCTCGAACGCGTGATCGACCCCGAACGCTTCCCCGCCGTCACGGCGGCGATGCGCGCCCAGGCATTCGAGCAGGAGGACGGAAGCTGGGAGGACCTGTTCTTCGAACGGAGTCTGGGGTTATTGCTCGACGGCTACGAGCGCTTGATCGAGTCCTACGACTGATCGCCCGGTCCCGGCCCGGGCGACCACCGATACTGCCGGGACTCGTGATTACACGGAGAGATCGCGGCGCAGTTTGGCGACGTGTCCCGTAGCACGCACGTTGTACTGGGCCACTTCGATTTTGCCTTCGGCATCGACGAGGAAGGTCGACCGGATGACGCCGGTCACCTTCTTGCCGTACATGGTTTTCTCGCCGAACGCGCCCCATTCGGTGAGGACCTTGCGTTCGGGATCGGACAGCAGCGGGAAGTTGAGCTGCTCGGCATCCCGGAATTTGGCGAGTTTGGCCGGTTTATCAGGGGAGATCCCGATCACCGCCAGGCCCGCTTCGTTCAGTTCACCCAGGTTGTCCCGGAAATCGCATGCCTGCTTGGTACAGCCGGGGGTGCTTGCCGCGGGGTAGAAGTACACCACGACCTTGCGGCCGCGGTAGTCGGCCAGCGAAACCTCGTTGCCGTCCGCATCGGCGAGGGTGAAATCGGGTGCCGGATCGCCCGGGGAGAGTCGATGGTTGTCGGTCACACTCGCACCGTAACCGAACCCTATGACTCACGGAGCCGGACTCGGCGAGCGTCCCGCGGTCATGGTGCACGGAAACATCGGTAGCCGGGCGGACGGTGCAGTGGCCGACGGCGACCTGCCGCGCCGGGGTCGAGCTAACAGCGGCCGCGGTGACCCCGGATACACTCGTGCCCGAACCCTGGCGCGCCGCGGTGACAACCGCGACCCAGGGGTGATCATCGGCCGCCGGTGGATGCGGCAGACCAGGTACAGGAGGCGTGAAGGTGGCAAAGGATACCGAGCGGATCGAGCAGGAGATCGAGGCCGCGCGGGAGCGGCTGGCCGGCACCCTGGACGAGATCGCGGTGCGGGCCGATCCGCAGCGGATCGCCGAGGGCACCAAACAGCTGGCGCTGGCCAAAATGAACGAGCCCAAGGTGAAGTACAGCCTGATCGGTGCGGGCGTGCTGCTCGCGGGTGCGGTGCTGTTCAAGATCCTGCGCTGAACACCGCAGACGACAACGCCCGGTGACGGAAAACTCCGTCACCGGGCGTTTGTGCGCAGTGAGAACGAATCAGACGGTGGGGCAAGCGAACCCGTCGCCGTCCGGATCCAGGTGCGGGCCGAACCCGGGCTCACCGCGGAAGATCGGCGCCCGACCCGCGGCGCGCGCTTCGTCACAGTTCTTGAAGGCGCCACCGGCGGAACCGGTCTGCGCCAGCTGCGCCGAACCGGTGGCGCCGAGAACCGCGTCGGCGGCCGAGGAACCGGTACCGGCCAGGGAAGGCAGCGGAATCTGGATCTGAGCGCTGGCGGCGGGAGCGGCCAGAAGAGTCAGCCCCGCGGCGGCGGCGCTGACATAGAGCTGGCGTACGTTCATGAATTCCTCTATGTCTGCTGGGGGGTGAATCATGCGTCCGAACGGAGAACGCGCGGCTACCACTGTTGTGAGACCCGCCTCGATTGTCAACTCGTATGGCCTGGATAAGACACGGAGAAAATGCGGCCGCGGCTGGGTACTCCCCGGTTGCCGCGACGAGGTGCGCCGCGGTCGCGAAGCCTGCCCGAACAGCGGCGGAATTCGCCGGAGACCACACATTGTGATAGGGATGCATGCTATGTCCGAGGCTCGTTCTTCGCTGCTGTCAATCGATCCCCACAGGGCCCGGCGGAGAAGTCGATAGGTCGGAGAGAGCAAGTTGTTGCGAATCAAAGACCGTGACGCAGCCGAGCCATCTCCGGCAGCGCAGCCCGGCACCCCCGCCCGTTCGGCCGATTACCGGCTCGACCTCGACGGTCTCCGCGGTATCGCGATCGCCCTGGTAGTCGCCTTCCACGTCTGGTACGGCAAGGTTTCCGGCGGCGTCGATATCTTCCTGGTGCTGTCCGGGTTCTTCTTCACCGGGATGTTGCTGCGACGGGTGGAACGCACCGGACAGGTGGATGCGCGGCAGGTCGCCACGCGTACGGCACGGCGGCTGCTGCCCGCCCTCATGGTCGTGCTCGCCGTGGTGGCCGTCGTCACCGTTGCCACCAAGCCGTACTCGATCTGGGGCGATATGTCGGGCCAGACGATGGCCTCGGCCCTCTACTACCAGAACTGGTACCTCGCGCAGGCCGCGGAGAGTTATCTGGCCGCCGATCCCTCGGTGAGCCCGCTGCAGCATCTGTGGTCGATGGCGGTCCAGGGACAGTTCTATGTGGCCATCGTCGTGCTGCTGGGGCTGGTCGCGTGGGTGTGCCGCCGCTTCGGCTCGCCCGGCGCGGTGCGGCCCGCGATCGTGGCGCTGTCGGTGCTGCTGGGTGCCGCCTCGTTCGTCTACGCCACCGTCTGGATGACGGTCTCGCAGGAATGGACCTATTACGACAGCGCCGCCCGTGCCTGGGAATTGCTGTCCGGTGCCCTGCTGGCCGCCGCGCTACCGTGGCTGCGGCTCGGGGCCGGCCGGATCGGGCGGTGGCTGGCGGCCCTGCTCGCGGTCGGCGGCCTCGTCGCCGTACTGGTATGCGGCCTGCTGTTCGACGGCGCCCGGCAGTTCCCGGGACCGGCCGCATTGTTCCCGGTCGGCGCCGCGGTCGCGTTGATCATCGCCGGGATCCGCACGGAGAGCGGGCAGCAACCGATCGTCAGCCGGTTGCTCGCGACCCGGCCGATGGTCGAACTCGGCGCCATCGCGTATTCGCTGTATCTCTGGCACTGGCCACTACTCATCTACTACCTGGTGCAGACCGGGAAACCACATGCGGGCCTGGACGGCGGACTGCTGGTCATCGGGGCCTCGCTGATTCTCGCCGTGCTCACCAACAAGTTCATCGAGGAACCACTACGGGTGCGCTCGGGCGAAACTGTGACGACTCCGGTCTGGCGGCGCCGTGTTCCGGGGGTCGCGGTGAGCCTGGTCGGGGTGCTGGTCCTGGGCGTCTGCGTGTCCTGGCAGGTCGTGGTCGCCCGTACGCCGTCGCAGCCGGTCGAGGCGCTGCCGGTGAACGAGTATCCGGGTGCCGAGGCCTTGTTCGCCGGTGCCGAGGTGCCGGTGGCGAAGCTGCGGCCTTCGATTCTGGAAGCCTCCAACGACCTTCCGGCCCCTACCCGCGACGGCTGTATCTCCGACTGGTTCAACAAGGAAGTCACGACCTGCACCTACGGGGATCCCAACGGTTCACGCACCATCGCCATGGTCGGTAATTCCCATGCCGAGCACTGGATGCCCGCCATGGACGCACTGGCCAAAGTCCACGACATCAAAGTCGTCGTGTACCTGAAGATGGGCTGCTCGCTCAATATCCGCGACGACGCCCAGTATCGGGGCCTCGATATCTCCGATTGCCGCGACTGGTCCCGTGCGGTGGTAGACATTCTGGCCGCCGATCCGCCGGACTGGGTGTTCACCACCGCCACGGCCCCGATCTGGCCCAGCGGTGGCGACGCGGTCCCCGCCGAATACCTCGATGTGTGGGCGGCGCTGGCCGAACGCAATCTGAACGTGCTGGCCATCCGCGACACGCCTTGGCTGCGCAGCCCGACCGGTGTGCGCTACAGCGCCGTGGACTGCCTGGCCGCGGGCGGGGACAGCGCGACCTGCGGTATGCCGCGTACGGCGGCGCTGGCACCGGTGAATCCGGCCCTGATCCACGCGGCGGCGTTCCCGAATATGCGCCTGCTGGATCTCACCGATTCGGTATGTGGACCGGAGATCTGCCGGGTAGTCGAAGGCAATGTGCTGGTGTACCACGACGAGCACCACCTCAGCGCCAGCTATGCGCGCACGCTCGCCCCGGAACTGGAACGGCAGATAGGTATCGCCACCGGCTGGTGGTGAGCAACGCGCAAGCCCCCGATAAGCCCCTCACCACGGGGTTATCGGGGGCTTGACCCACAGCAGCTTCTCATCACGATGCGGCCGTCGCGCCGCCGGGTGACCGGGATTACGTTCGGCCCAGGCGGCTTTCTCGTCCAGCAGCCCGGCCACCGACCGCCAGGTCTCCGCGGTGCTGGGCGGATTGACCCCCGCCGCGCGCGCCAGCTTGCGCCGCACCGGGTCGGGTAGTTCGAGTAGTTCGGAACCGGTGATCTCCCGGTCCCACAGATATCCGGCCAGCTGCCGCGCTTTGGCGGCCCGGCCGGCCTCCGCGGCCGGGGAATGCGCGTAATCGGCCATACACAAGTGTAAATGGGCCCCGGACAGCACTGCGGGGCCCCGCGTCGGACAGCACTGCGCGGGGGCCGGGTTTAACACCCCCCCCCCCCCCCCCCCCCATTTGGGGGTTCCCCCGGGCCCCCACGCCGGCACTGGGTAGCGGCCCTTGGGCCCCCCAGTGGCCCCACACAAATC
>NZ_JARWNW010000288.1 GCF_029868325.1 Nocardia carnea | reverse complement strand
GGTACCCCACAAATTGGCCGCCGGCTGCCCTTGGGCCCCCCCCCCCGGGGGGGGGGCCCAACCGTCCTAAACCCCCCAAACCCCCCCCTACCCCCCCCCCCCCCCCCCGTAATCCCCCCCGGGGGCCGCGCGGCCCGGTGTGCCGGGTCGAACCGGAGATGCCCGGGTCACCAGCCGGTCATAGCGCTGTCGCCGTGAGCCAGCAGACCGGCCAGACTGGCGAAGATCGGCAGCCCGGTCTTGATCTCGAGATAGGCGAACTGTCCCTGCGGGTTGACCTCGAGGAAATAGTGCTCGCCGTCGAGACCCACCCGCAGATCCAGCACGCCGAAGCAGAGTCCGAGGGCGCCCATCAGGGTGGCCAGCGATTTGCTGACCGCGGCCGGGAGCCGGGCGGGGGAGAAATCGACCGAAACGTCGAGCCGGGAGTCGACGCGCCCCGCACCTGCCCGGGAATCGATCCGGACCACCCACTCCTGTCCGTCCACCCAGACCACGCGCAGATCGCATTCGGGATCGATATACCGCTGGAAGATCGTCGGCGACCAGCGGATCGCACCGAGCCGGTCCAGATCGGCGGGTTCGACGAGCCGGGTCTCGGCGAATTCCGCCCGGGAGGTGCCGGTGCGTTTGAAAACGACCCGCCCCGCACTGTTTTCGATGAACTCCCGGGCCGCACCGGGATCGTTGGTGATCAGCGTGTCCGGGAGCGCACAGCCGGCCCGCCGGGCCGTATCCAGCTGGACGATCTTGCGGTGGGCGAGCCGATCGTGGCCGGGATCGTTGACCCACCGGGCCGGCAGCGACCACAGCAGGCCCTGCGCGAACCCATCGCATTCGGCCTGCCGATAGGCATCGTCGTCGGCGCGGACCCCGGCCGGGACCCGGCTGGGATGCGGGCGCCGCCACCACACGGCGCGGACGTCGTCGAGGCCGGGCAGGCCCGCCCATGAGCGCGCGCTCGCGGAAGCGTCGAGCCGGAAACTGCCCGTTTCCCGGGGGAAATCACGGAGGTCGAGCCGGAGGGCGGTGACGCCGTACCGTTCTCGCAGCGTCGCCTGCATGGCTGCGGCGTGCAGATCATCGGATTCGGAGACGATGAGGACCGACCCCTGCCGGGTGGTCATCGTGGTGGCCGCTCAGTCGAGACTGTCGCAGTGGATACCGTCGTCGCTGTTGTTGTACGACCGGGTCTGCGCGAAGGTGAATGTCGCCGGGTGGTGCGGAGGATCGGCGAGGTGTAGCCGCCGCGCCCAGGTGTCGGTGAGCCGGCGTAGCTGGGTATCGCCGAAGGCCGGTGACGGGGGTGCCGCCAGCGTCAGCGGCCGTTCGCCCACATCGATGCGCAGCCGGCGGGTGAAATCAGCAGTTGCGCCCGACCGGATATCGACCAGGACTGTGCCCGCGGGGGCGCCGGACCGTTCGTCGTGCTCGCGAATCCCGAGTACATCGCAGGGGGCGAACGTCCACGTCCCGTCCGCGACCCGGATCCGGACAGCGCCCTCGTCGTCGGCGAGGAGCACACCGGTGAGGGTGGCCACCGCATCGGATTGTGTTGTGCCGACGGGAGGCAGGACATCGGTCATCTGATTTCTCCGATCTAGCTCGCAATGTGCCACGACCCGAGCGCGTCCGGATCATAACGCCGCCGAGGGGCGGTGGCGGCCGATATCGCCGGAATTGCGTCCGCGGAAAGCCGATCTCGAGACCGGGGAATTTACCGGGACGGAAGTTTTCCGGAAACCGGGCAGAACGGCCCGGCGGCCGGAATATTTGCCGAATGCTTTCTCGGCGCCGTTCAGCCGCCCAGGAGTTCGGGCTTCTCGGCCAGTGCGCGCAAGCGTCCCGCCGGATCCGCGACCAACCGGCGGGCATCCAGATCCAGCACACCGCCGACGCCGACCACTTCGGCCGAGAGGGTGCCGTCGGCGCGGATCATCTCCTGCCGGATGCGATAGGTTTTGCCCGAACCCCATTCGAATTCGCAGCTCACCCGGACCTCGTCGCCGCTGCGCAGTTCGCGCCGGTATTTGATGGTGGTTTCCAGAATCACCGGTCCCAGCCGGGCGGCGACCAGTTTGTCCGCCTGAAGTCCCGCGGCCACCAGGCACTCCCAGCGGGCGTGTTCGGCGTACTGCAGGTAGACCGCCTGATTGACATGGCCCTGGACATCGAGTTCGTAACCGCGGACGGTGATGGGGACGGAGAAGGTCATATTTCTGCGAACTCGCCGCGGGTCACTGTTGTTCCGTCGGAGCCGGAGCTCCGGGGCGGCGTCGTACCGAGGCCTCGACCAGATCCAGGACTGCGGTGAGGTTTTCGTTCGTATGCCCCGAGGCGATCCGGGCGATCAGACCGTCCAGCACGAGGTCGAGGTACCCCAGCAGGACATCGGTGGGTACATCGTCGCGCAGCGCCCCGGCCGCCTTACGACGTTCCAGCCGGGCCAGCGTGGCCGCGGTGAGCTCGGCCGAACGCTGCGTCCAGCTCGACCGGAACTCGGGATCGGTGCGCAGCCGCCGGGCGATCTCCAGCCGGGTGCCCAGCCAGTTGTACTCCTGCGGATCGGCGAGCATATCCCGCATCACCTGCACGATGCCCTCGTTGGCCGCGACCTCGGCCATTCGCTCGTTGTCCTCCTGGGCGAGCGCCAGGAAGAGGGCGTCCTTATCGCGGAAATGATGGAAGATCGCGCCCCGGGACAGGCCGATGGCATCCTCCAGGCGGCGCACGGTGGCGCCGTCGTACCCGAACTCGGCGAAACAGCGGCGCGCGCCGTCGAGTATCTGTGTGCGCCGGGCGGCCAGATGATCGTCGCTGACCTTGGGCATGGACTCTCCTCCAGCGGGGGTGGATACGAAATGACGGGCGGTCGGTCACAGATACGCGCATCCCCGCCGCGGCCGAGACCGAGGCGGGGAATCCCGGTGTCCACTATGTGATCTCGCGTGAACCGTGCCGCATCCGGGTCCGGCGCGGCCGTCCGGCTCGCGGCCCGGGCCGGCCCGCGCACCCGGACCTCGCAACCGGATGAGCCGGTGGCCGGCTCACGAGATCGGGTGCGCGAGCCCGGTCGTCCCCGGGCTCGCGGTACCTGCGATCAGCTACGGATCATATTCCGCAGTACGTACTGCAGAATGCCGCCGTTGCGGTAGTAATCCGCCTCACCGGGGGTGTCGATACGGACCACCGCGTCGAACTCCACCTTCGACCCGTCCTCCTTGGTCGCCGTGACGTGGACGGTGGCCGGGGTGGTGCCCGAGTTGAGTTCTTCGATACCCGCGATATCGAAGACCTCGGTACCGGTCAGGCCCAGCGATTTCGCCGATTCGCCCTGCGGGAACTGCAGCGGGATCACACCCATACCGATCAGGTTCGACCGGTGGATACGCTCGAACGATTCGGTGATCACGGCCTTCACACCCAGCAGGCGGGTGCCCTTGGCGGCCCAGTCGCGCGACGAACCGGAGCCGTACTCCTTACCGCCCAGCACGACCAGCGGGATACCGGCCTTCTGGTAATTCTGCGAAGCGTCGTAGATGAACGCCTGCGGGCCGCCGTCCTGGGTGAAGTCGCGGGTGTAACCGCCCGAGACATCGTCGAGGAGCTGGTTGCGCAGCCGGATGTTGGCGAAGGTGCCGCGGATCATCACCTCGTGGTTACCGCGGCGCGAGCCCAGGGAGTTGTAGTCCTTGCGCGCCACGCCGTGCGAATCGAGGTAATCGGCGGCCGGGGTGCCCGGTTTGATGGCACCGGCGGGGGAGATGTGGTCGGTGGTGACCGAATCACCCAGCAGGGCCAGGACGCGGGCGCCCTTGATATCGGCGACGGGCTCCGGATCCATGCCCATACCGTCGAAATACGGCGCCTTGCGGACGTAGGTGGAATCGTCGCTCCACTCGAAGGTGTTGCCCTCCGGGGTGGGCAGGCTGCGCCACCGTTCGTCGCCCTTGAAGACATCGGCGTAGGACTTGGTGAACATTTCCTGGTTGATCGCCGACTTGATGGTGTCGTCGATCTCCTGCGCCGAGGGCCAGATGTCCTTCAGGAACACCGGATTGCCCTGAGTGTCCTTGCCCAGCGGATCGGTCTCGAAATCGAAGTCCATCGTGCCCGCGAGCGCGTAGGCGATGACCAGCGGCGGGGAAGCCAGGTAGTTCATCTTCACGTCGGGGGAGATACGGCCCTCGAAGTTGCGGTTACCCGACAGCACCGCGGTGACGGTGAGGTCGTTGTCGTTGACTGCCTGCGAGATCTCCTCCGGCAGCGGACCGGTGTTGCCGATGCAGGTGGTGCAGCCGTAGCCACCCAGGTGGAAGCCCAGCTTCTCCAGGTAGGGCCACAGACCGGCCTTCTCGTAGTAGTCGGTGACGACCTGCGAACCGGGGGCCATATTGGTCTTCACCCACGGCTTGCTGGTCAGGCCCTTCTCCACCGCGTTACGGGCCAGCAACGCGGCACCGATCATGACCGACGGGTTGGAGGTGTTGGTGCAGGAGGTGATACCCGCGACCGCGACCGCGCCGTGGTCGAGCACGAACTCACCGCGCTCCTCGGAGACCACCCGGATCGGCTTGGAGGGCCGGCCGTCGGCGCCACTCGCCGCGGAACTGACATCGACGGCCCCGTCGTCGGCGAAGCTGAGCATCGGCGCGGGATCGGAGGCCGGGAAGGTCTCCTCGACCGCCTCGTCCAGCTTGCTGTGCGGGGTCGGGTAGTCCTCTTCCACGTAGTTGTGGATGTCCTTGCGGAACGCGACCTTCGATTCGCTGAGCAGGATCCGGTCCTGAGGGCGCTTCGGGCCGGCGATGGAGGGCACCACGGTGCCCAGATCGAGCTCCAGGTACTCGGAGTAGGTGGGCTCCGAGGCCGGGTCGTGCCACATGCCCTGCTCTTTGGCGTAGGCCTCGACGAGCGCCAGCTGTTCGTCGCTACGGCCGGTGAGGCGCAGGTAGTTGATGGTTTCCTCGTCGATCGGGAAAATCGCCGCGGTGGAGCCGAACTCGGGGCTCATATTGCCCAGGGTGGCGCGGTTGGCCAGCGGCACCTCGGCCACGCCCTGTCCGTAGAACTCGACGAACTTGCCGACCACACCATGCTTGCGCAGCATTTCGGTGACGGTGAGCACCACGTCGGTGGCGGTGACGCCCGGCTGGATCTCACCGGTCAGCTTGAAGCCGACCACGCGCGGGATCAGCATGGAGACCGGCTGGCCGAGCATGGCGGCCTCGGCCTCGATCCCGCCGACGCCCCAGCCCAGCACGCCCAGACCGTTGACCATGGTGGTGTGCGAGTCGGTGCCGACGCAGGTGTCCGGGTAGGCCTGACCGTTGCGGACCATGACGGTGCGGGCCAGGTACTCGATATTGACCTGGTGCACGATACCGGTGCCCGGGGGGACGACCTTGAAATCGTCGAAGGCGCCCTGGCCCCAGCGCAGGAACTGGTAGCGCTCACCGTTTCGCTCGTATTCGAGTTCGACATTGCGCTCGAAGGCATCGGCGCGGCCGAACACGTCGAGGATGACGGAGTGGTCGATGACCATCTCGGCGGGGGAGAGGGGGTTGACCTTCTCCGGATCGCCACCCAGGGCGGCGACGGCCTCGCGCATGGTGGCCAGGTCGACCACGCAGGGCACACCGGTGAAGTCCTGCATCACCACGCGGGCGGGGGTGAACTGGATTTCGATACTGGGCTGGGCGTTGGGGTCCCAGTCGGCCAGCGCACGAATATGGTCGGCGGTGATGTTCGCGCCGTCCTCGGTGCGCAGCAGATTCTCGGCGAGGACCTTCAGTGCGTACGGGAGTTTCTCGGTGCCGGGCACGGCCGAGAGGCGGAAGATCTCGTAGGAGTTGCTTCCGACCTCGAGGTTGCCCTTGGCGCCGAAAGTATCGATACTTTTGGTCACGTCAGCTCCACTTGTCGGGTGTGGGCGCCGTCGGCGGGGCTGTGCCGGCGGCGGTACGTCTCTGGCATGAGGTGCCGGCCCGGGATGGTGCCGGTTCCCCGCGGTTCCCAACCCTAACAGTACGCTTGTCCTGTGAAATTTTCGGGGCGGCGCCCGGTCACCGCGGCCCGGCGTGGCAACCGTTCGGCGTGGCGGGTGTGCACCGACCGCCCCGTTGTCGCGTAATCTGCTCTCGAGCTGGACCGGATTGCCGGGGCGTGCCGTCGGGTACTCCCGGAATTCGTGCCCAGTGCTCGCTACCCCTGTCGCCTCGTCCGACGATGCGGCCTCGACCAAGACCGGATGGAAGATGACCGTCACCCACACTTCGGCCTTCTCCCTCAAGGCCACCAAGCTGCCGGACGAATTCGACACGGACACCATGGCGGAAGTCCGGGCCGATCTCGCCGACAACGGGGTGTCCACACCCGACGGAGACGACCAGAGCGAACTGGCCGCAATCGTGGCCGATGCGCGGGCGCACGGCATCGATCTGAGCATCGTGGTGATGCACGGCAACCCCGGCCACGATTCGGAACTGCGGGATCTGGCCACCGAGGTCGCCGGATTCCAGCACGGCACGGTCGCCGTCTTCAGCGACGACTGGATCGGCACCACCAGTGATTCGATCAGCCGCGTGCGGCTCGAATGGGCCGAGGACACGGCGAAGTTCAAAGGCGGTGACAGCGAGGAGGCCGCGCAGATCCTGGTGCACCGCCTCGAACAGACCCCGACGGTGAGCTGGACCGAGATCACCTCGGTGCTGCTGGCCGGGCTTGTCCTGGTGATCGGCGGGTTGTATTGGGTCAAGGCGCGCCGGCGCGACGATACGACGGCAGCGGATACCGCGCCGGCGTCCGATGCTGCGGCACCTGCGGAGGACTCCGAGGTTCCTTCCCGGGTCGCCGAAGAAGCCCTGCGCGAGCCGGCCTCGCGATAGGCGCCCTCGTCTGCCGCCGGCCGTGCCCGCAGTGCCGTTTCGGTCGGGGCCGGCCCGGCACCGCGCCGCTCGCCGGCACCGTGCGCCTGATGCCCGCGGGCCCGCAACGGACCCTGTGGTTCGCCCCCGGCGCCGCCGGCCCCGCCGTCCGGCCGATTGTGCAGGTTTCGGCGGCCGCTACGGCGGGCATCATGCCTTATCGGTACGTATGGTCGAGGGCGACGGGCGATGCCGGTGGCCGCGGCCACCGGGTGGACACCACCCGCCGGACCGGCGACCGCAGGTGAGGGCGGCGAAATCCGCGACAGTGGAGCCGGTTGCGGCGGATACGGTCATCACCTGGAATAGTTGTGACAGCACGCACAGGACCGAGGCGAAAGCGGGGATGTTGGTGACTTCGACGGACGGTGTCAAAGGGGCGGATTTGGCGAAAGAACCGCCGGCGCCTGCTTCGAGCACCCTCGAACGCGACGTCCAGACCCTGGAAAAAGCGATCTACGAGGTCAAGCGGGTAATAGTCGGGCAGGACCGGCTGGTCGAGCGGCTGCTGGTCGGCGTGCTCGCCCGCGGTCATGTGCTGCTGGAGGGCGTGCCCGGTATCGCCAAAACGCTGGCGGTGGAAACCTTCGCCAAGGTGGTCGGCGGGTCGTTCTCCCGCGTCCAGTTCACCCCCGACCTGGTCCCCACCGACCTCGTCGGCACCCGTATCTACCGCCAGGGGCGGGAAGAGTTCGATACCGAACTCGGCCCCGTGGTCGCCAACTTCGTCCTGGCCGACGAGATCAACCGCGCGCCCGCCAAGGTGCAGTCGGCGCTGCTCGAGGTGATGGCCGAACGGCATGTGTCGATCGGCGGTAAGACCTACCCCATGCCCGACCCGTTCCTGGTGATGGCCACCCAGAACCCGATCGAGAGCGAAGGCGTGTACCCGCTGCCGGAAGCGCAGCGCGACCGGTTCCTGTTCAAGATCGTGGTCGACTACCCCTCCGTCGAGGAGGAACGCGAGATCATCTACCGGATGGGTGTCGCGCCGCCGGAGCCAGGGCAGATCCTGGAGCCGCAGGAACTGCTGCGGTTGCAGAAACTGGCCGCGAGCACCTTTGTGCACCATGCGCTGGTGGACTATGTGGTCCGGGTGATCTCGGCGACCCGTGTCCCGGCCGAATTCGGTATGCACGATGTGGCGAACTGGATCTCCTACGGCGCCTCGCCCCGCGCCAGCCTCGGCATCATCGCGGCCGCCCGCGCGGTCGCGCTGATCCGCGGTCGCGACTATGTGGTTCCGCAGGACGTCCTCGAGGTCATCCCGGATGTGCTCCGGCATCGCCTGGTGCTCTCCTACGATGCGCTCGCCGACGAGATCAGCCCCGAGGATGTCATCCAGCGGGTCCTGCAAACCGTCGGCCTGCCGCAGGTGGCGCCGCAGGCGGTGGCGCCCGGTGCGCCGCCCGCCGCCGAGAACGGCAACGGCCGGCCGCCCGCTCCGCCGCAGCAGGCGCCCCAGGTGCCGCAGACCGCCGGCACGAACCAGCCCCAGTGACCCGGCCGGACCCCCGTGCCCGAGTGCCCATGGCAGATCACGCGCCACCCTCGTTCCGGTCGGGCGAACTGACCGACCCGCATCTGGCGGCCGCCCTGAAAACCCTGGAGCTCACGGTGCGCCGCCGGTTGGACGGCGTACTGCACGGCGATCATCTCGGCCTGATCCCCGGACCCGGTTCGGAACCGGGGGAGGCACGCGCCTACCAGCCCGGTGACGATGTCCGGCAGATGGACTGGTCGGTCACCGCCCGCACCACCCATCCGCATGTCCGGCAGATGATCGCCGACCGGGAACTGGAAACCTGGATGGTCGTGGACCTGTCCGCCAGCCTGGACTTCGGGACCGGCGCCTGTCAGAAACGCGATCTCGTGGTCGCCGCCGCGGCCGCGATCACCCATCTGACGATGGGGGGCGGTAACCGGGTCGGCGCCGTGGTGGCCACCGGCGAACAGTTGCGGCGCATTCCGGCGCGGAGCGGCCGCGTACACGCACAATCGCTGCTGCGCAGTATCGCCACCACGCCGCATCCGCGCGACGGGGTACGCGGTGATCTGCACGGCGCCATCGAATCGCTGCGCCGCCCGCAGCGTAAACGCGGCCTCGCGGTGGTGATCAGCGATTTCCTCGGGGATATCACGTGGCAGCGGTCGCTGCGCGCCATCTCCGCGCGCCATGAGCTGCTGGCCGTGGAGGTGCTCGATCCGCGCGATATGGCCCTGCCCGATATCGGTGACGTCGTCCTGCACGACCCGGAAACCGGGCGGACCCGCGAGTTCAGCGTGACGCCCCAGTTGCGCGCCGACTATGCGGCGGCCGCGCAGCGGCACCGGGAGGAGGTCGAGCAGACCCTGCGCAGCTGCGGCGCCCCCGTGATGACCTTGCAGACCGACCGGGACTGGATCGCCGATGTGGTCCGGTTCGTCTCCACCCGGCGCCACAGCCTCGGCGCCTCGACTTCGCGGGTGCCACGCCAGTGAGTATTTCGAATTTCGCCGCCCCGATCTGGCTCGGGTTCCTTGCCGTCATCCTGCTGCTCGCGCTGGCGTACCTGCTGGTCCAGCGCAGTAAACACCGCCATATGCTGCGATTCAGCAATATGGAGCAGCTCGAGAAGGTGGCGCCGAACCGGCCGGCCTTCTGGCGGCATATCCCGATCATCCTGGTGATCGTCGGCATGGTGTTCTCCACCATCGGCGCCGCCGGGCCGACCGCCGAGCAGAAGGTGCCCCGGAACCGGGCCACCGTCGTCCTCGTCATGGACGTCTCGCTGTCGATGGAAGCCACCGATGTGTCACCGAGCCGGCTCGAGGTCGCGCAGCAGGCGGCCAAGGATTTCGCCGAAGGTCTCACCCCGGGTATCAACCTCGGCCTGGTGACCTACGCGGGAACCGCCTCGGTACTCGTCTCGCCCACCACCGACCGCGGCTCGGTGAAGGCCGCCATCGACAACATCCGCCTCGCCGAACGCACGGCCACCGGTGAGGGGATCTTCACCGCCCTGCAGTCGATCGAAACCCTGGCCTCGGTCCTGGGAGGTTCGGAGACCCCGCCGCCGGCCCGGATCGTGCTGATGTCCGACGGTAAACAGACGGTCCCGGATTTCGAGGATTTCGACAATCCGCGGCACGAATTCGTGGCGGCCCGGCTGGCCAAGACCAAGAAGATCCCGGTGTCGACGATCTCGTTCGGCACCCAATGGGGTGTGGTCGAGATCCCGCGCGACGACGGGGGCGCCGATCAGGTCGAGGTACCGGTGGACGACGAGGCCATGCAGGAGATCGCGCAACTGTCCGGCGGGGAGTTCTATACGGCCTCCAGCCTGGAGGAACTCTCCGGCGTCTACGACACCCTCGAAGAACAGATCGGCTTCGAGATCACCCGCGGTGACGCGAGCCGGCCCTGGTGGCTGCTCGGCCTGCTGGCGACCCTCGCCGGTGTCGTGGTGGCCCTGCTGCTGCGCCAGCGGCTGCCGTAACCGGATCCTCCGGCCCTTCATCGGGGCCGGTGAGCACGCCGCCGAACGGGCCGGGTTCGATACCGAACCCGGCCCGTCGCCGTACCCCGGTTTTGTCCGAGACGCACAAGTACACCGGCGAAATATGGGGGGACGTCCCATGCGAGTGCTACCGGCGCCGCCAGGTAGGTTTGTCCCCATGTCGAACTTCACAGCACGCTCGGTTCTGGTGACCGGCGGCAACCGCGGGATCGGGCTCGCGGTGGCGCAGCGCCTGCACGCCGACGGCCACAAGGTGGCCGTCACCCATCGCGGTTCGGGCGCACCCGAGGGCCTGTTCGGAGTGAAATGCGATGTCACCGACAGCGAATCGGTGGATCGGGCTTTTTCCGAGGTCGAGGCGCAGCAGGGGCCGGTGGAAGTATTGGTCGCCAATGCGGGAATCACCGACGACACGCTGCTCATGCGGATGACCGAAGACCAGTTCACCAAGGTGGTCGATGCGAACCTGGCCGGTGCCTTCCGGTGCGCCAAGCGGGCCAACCGGGCCATGCTGCGCGCCCGCTGGGGCCGGATGATCTTCCTCGGTTCGGTGGTGGGTCTCGCGGGTCAGGCCGGACAGATCAACTACGCCGCCTCCAAGGCCGGTGTCGTCGGACTCGCGCGCTCGATCACCCGTGAGCTCGGCTCTCGGTCCATCACCGCCAATGTCGTCGCGCCCGGTTTCATCGAGACCGATATGACCAAGGATCTGCCGCAAGAAATGCGGGACATGGCCGAGAAGTTCATCCCGCTGCAGCGGGTCGGTAAACCCGAGGACGTCGCGGCCGTGGTCAGCTTCCTCGCGTCGCAGGATTCGGCCTACGTCTCCGGTGCGGTGATCCCGGTCGACGGTGGTATGGGTATGGGGCACTGACCCCGCGGGTCACCGAACACATCTCGACAGCAGCGCCGACGGTACCGTGAGCGCGGCCGGCGCCGGCGGTCGAGCGCGTTACACAACACCACACATCAGGGAGAACCGAGAACTCATGGGCGGATTGCTCGAAGGCAAGACGATCCTCGTCACCGGCATCATCACCGATGCCTCGATCGCGTTCCACGCGGCGGCGATCGCACAGAAGGAAGGGGCCCGGGTGATCATCACGGGCCTCACCGAGCGCCTGCGGTTGATCGACCGGATCGCCAAGCGGCTGCCCGAGGAGGTGCCGCCGGCCATCGGGCTCGATGTCACCAACCAGGAGGATCTGGACAAACTGCCCGACGAGCTGCGTCGCCTCGCCCCCGAGGGGATCGACGGTGTGCTGCATTCGATCGCCTTCGCCCCGAAAACGCTGATGGGCCCGGATGCCGTGCCGTTCCTGGAGGGCCCGAGCGCGGATGCGGCGAAATCCTTCGAGATCTCGGCGTGGAGCTATGCGGCGCTGGCGCGGGCGGTACTGCCGGTGATGAACGAACGCGGGTCGATCGTCGGCATGGATTTCGATCCCCGGACCGCCATGCCGTACTACAACTGGATGGGTGTGGCCAAGGCCGCACTGGAATCGGTGAACCGGTACGTGGCGCGTGAGGTCGGGTACGCGAAGCAGATCCGATCCAACCTGATCGCCGCCGGCCCGGTGAAAACCCTTGCCGCCAAGGCGATCGCCGGAACCGCGACCGATGACGCCAAACAGCTCAAGCAGCTGGATACCTACTGGGACGGCGCGTCCCCGATCGGCTGGGACGGCGGCGCCGAAGTGGTCGGCAAATCGATCGTGGCGCTGCTGTCGGATTGGCTGCCCGCGACCACCGGATCGATCGTCTACGTCGATGGTGGGGCCAGCCACAACACCTGGTTCCCCGAGAACATGCCGCTGGACTGATCACCGGACCTGTAAGGAGGCGCCGTGGCCCGCGCGGCCGACGCACTGCTACTGCTGTCCTTCGGTGGCCCCGAGGGACCCGAGGATGTGCTGCCGTTCCTGGAGAACGTCACCCGCGGTCGCGGCGTACCACCCGAACGCCTGACCGAGGTCGCCGAGCATTATCTGCACTTCGGCGGGGTGTCGCCGATCAATGCCTGCAACCGCGCGATCATCACCGCGGTGGAGGCCGAACTGGCGCGTACCGGGTTCGATCTGCCCGTCTACTTCGGCAACCGGAACTGGCACCCGATGGTCGAGGACACGCTGGCGCGGATGGCCGCCGACGGGGTGCGTTCGGCCCTCGTGTTCCCGACCTCGGCCTGGGGCGGTTACTCGGGGTGCCGGCAGTACGATGAGGACATCACCAGGGCCCGGGCGGCGGTGGGCCCGGACGCGCCGGAAATGGTGAAGCTCCGGCAGTATTTCGATCATCCACTGCTGATCGCCGCCTTCGCGGACGCGATACACGCTGCGCGGGAGACACTTCCGGCCGGGCAGGCCGAGAACGCCCGGCTCGTGTTCACCGCGCATTCGGTGCCGACCGCCGCCGACAACGCGGCCGGACCGCCTGCCGACGGCGGTAATCTCTACAGTCGGCAGGTGGCCGAGGCTGCGCGGTTATGTGCCGCCGCAACAGGTTTCGGCGATTACGACATGGTATGGCAATCGCGGTCCGGGCCACCGCGGGTCCCATGGCTCGAACCCGATATCGTCGATCACCTGGAAACCTTGCCGGACAAGGGATTCGACGCCGTGATCATCTGCCCGGTGGGTTTCGTCTCCGATCATCTCGAAGTGATCTGGGATCTCGACAACGAAGCCGCCACGAAGGCGGGCGAACTCGGGATCGCATTCGCCCGCGCGGCAACGCCGGGTACCGACCATCGATTCGCCGAGATGGTGGCCGAGTTGATCGCCGAGCAACTGCGCGAAACACCGGCGCGACGTCTCGGTGAGGTGCCGGGTTACGGGTGTACGGTCGACGGCGCGCTGTGTGCCGTCGGCTGTTGCGAACCGGTGCGGCGTCCCAGCGGTCGCCGGCCGGCCTGATCCCGGAGGCGCCGTGGCGTGCCTCACCGCGTCGCGGGCGCACCACCGCTTCGTCGACGTCGAAGACCGGGCCCGCCGGCCGGCGGCGATAGCAGACCGTGCCGGGGCGGGCGGCTGACCGCGTGCGGAACCCTCTCAGGGCACGATGACCGGCACGTGGTCGCTGCGTCTCCCTCGCAGGACAAGGCCCGTTCTGCGTGCGAGCGGGGGCATCCGGTCGGCCGTCCTGTCGTGATCAGGACCCGACGGTGATCGGTGCACCGCACCCGGGCCGTCAGGTGGGCGGTCGGTTCCGCTACGCCCAGCAGGGAGGTCGTCGCCGCGCCGACCGGTGGTCAGGGGGCCGGTCGGTCCGTTCAGACCAGGGGGTGGACCGATGGTGATCGGGGCGCTCTGTGTGGACGAGTCGGCTCGGGGTACCGGAGCGCCCGGTGGCGACCCGGGGCCGGACCGTCGCGGGGCCGGCTCAGCGCGTCTGGGGAGCTGCCGTGTGCACGGCGACCAGGCGTGCGGCGCGAAGCGCATCCCACAGGGGGCGCAGCAAGGATTCCTGGGCCGTGGCGGCGGTGGCCGAGGTGGGTGCGGAGGCGGGCTCGCGCTGGGCGACGGTGAGGATCGCCGCCACATGGTCGGCGGTGTCGAGGATGCGTTTGGCCCGCAGCGGCACGTACTCGGGGTAGGTGTGGCGGGAGTAGTCGGCCAGTTCGGCCTCGATGAGTTCGCGCGGATCCGCGTCGCCGCCGCCGAGGCCGGTGGTGTGCAGCCGCATGAGCGCGTCGGCGGCATCGCGGACGGCTTCGCGCATCGCGTACTCGGCCTCACCCAGCGACATATCGGGGCCCGCGGCGGGCGGCATCGGGACGGCGTAGACCGTCCACTGCAGGGTCGAATCATCCTCGTGATACGGGATGAGCCCGGTGCCCTCCGCGCCCGGAACTCCGATGAGAATTCCCTCACCCGCCTCGATCGCATCGCTGGCGAACGCGGTCCCCACCGGCAACCCGCGGACATCGCCCGGTACCGGCAGCACCAGCCGCAGCTCCGCACCGGGTGCGGCCAGTGCCTGCCGAATCATCTTGAGCAACGGCATAACCGCTGTCGCGGCGGTCTCCCCGAGTGCGGTCCACGGCAGGTCGGTGCGCCCACCGGTCACCGGATCACCGGCGGACAGCGTGTGCCGCGGGGCCCAGGCGTGCAATGCCTCGAGAACGTCGTCGGGCGCGCTGCGACCCGCGAGCCACGAACCGGCCCACAGCGTGAGGGTGGCACTGGGAGAGCACATAATCATCGAGCATAAAGGGTGCCGGCAGTCGGCGGGCAGCGTCTGCGCAGGCTGTCGGCACGCGTTAGAATTGTTGCCCCGGTTCGGTGACGAAATCGATCAGCCGTTCCACCGCGCCCAGTAGTGGCGCCTCCAGATCCCGGAACGAATTCACCGCCGAATACACCCGCCGCCAGCCGTCCTGCGGTGTGCCCCAGCCCAGTCGGCTGCAGACACCGGTTTTCCAGTCCTCGTTGCGGGGCACGCGCGGCCACTCCGGTATTCCGACGGCTGCCGGTTTCACCGCCTGCCAGATATCGACGAAAGGATGCCCGGTGACGAGAACGAATTCACCGAGCCCGGTGGTGAGATGGGTTTCCTTGGACCCGGTCACCAGATGATCCACGAGCACACCGACCCGCTTACCGGGTCCGGGGCCGAATTCGGCCAATCGCGCAGCGAGATTGTCCAGTCCCTCCAAATGCTCCACCACCACGCCCTCGACCCGCAGGTCGTGACCCCAGACCTGCTCCACCAACGCGGCATCGTGCACACCTTCCACCCAGATCCGGCTCGGCGCGGCAACTTTCGCGCGCAAGCCCTCCACCCGGGTCGAACCGGAGGCCGAACGGGCGGGTTTCGCGGGCGCCGATTTCGCCGGCCGCCGCAACGTCACGGGCTTGCCGTCGATGAGGAAAGCCGCTTCGCGCAACGCGAAAAGGCGTACCGCGCCGCGGGCATCCGCCAATTTCACGAAATCGCCGTCGTACGTGCGGTCGAACCCGACCACCGCGCCGCAGAAACCGCTGGCCGCGTCCTCCACCACGAGTTCGGGTTCCGCCACGACCTGGGCAACGGTGCGTTTCGCGGTGCGCGGATGGCCGGAAAAGATATCGCCGTATCGATCGCTCACCGGCCCGAAAGTAGCGTATCGGCGGATTCTGCGGCGGCTACCGGGGCGGGGTGTCGCCATCCGGCCCCCGGGCGAGGGAATATCCCACTAGGCTGGGCGGCGTGGCCGCTATTGTCTGGCTGGTCGCCGGTGTGCTGCTGGCGGCTGCCGAGATGTTCGTCGGTGAACTGACGCTGCTGATGCTCGGTTCCGCCGCGTTGCTGACCGCGGGGGTGAGCTTCCTGACCGACGCCCCCGTCGTCGTGGATGCGGTGGTTTTCGCGGTCTCGGCGGTGGTGCTGCTGCTCGGTGTCCGGCCGACGCTGTTGCGGCGCTTCGGAACTCCGCCGCCGACACCGACCAATGTGGACGCCCTGACCGGTAAGACCGCGCTGGTGCTCGAGCCGGTCGGTGAACACGACGGCCGGGTGAAGCTGAGCGGCGAAGTGTGGAGCGCCCGGTCCCTGGACCCGGGGGAGGAGTACCCGGAGGGCGCGACCGTATACGTGATGAAGATCGACGGGGCGACCGCTGTCGTCTGGAAGGGCCCGTAAATGGCTGCATTGATACTCGTCGCCGCACTGGTGGTGCTGGCGGCGGTGGTGGTGTTCAAGTCGATTGCCCTGGTGCCACAGGCCGAGGCCGCGGTGATCGAACGACTCGGCCGGTATTCGCGGACGGCGTCGGGGCAGCTGACGTTCCTGGTGCCGTTCGTCGACCGGATCCGCGCCAAGGTCGACCTGCGCGAGCGCGTGGTGTCCTTCCCGCCGCAACCGGTGATCACCCAGGACAATCTCACCCTGCAGATCGATTCGGTGGTGTACTTCCAGGTCATGCAGCCGCAGGCGGCGGTGTACGAGATCTCCAACTACATCGCCGCGGTCGAACAGCTCACCGTGACCACGCTGCGCAATGTGGTCGGCGGAATGACCCTGGAGGAGACCCTGACCTCCCGCGACCAGATCAACAGCCAGCTGCGCGGGGTGCTCGACGAAGCGACCGGCCGCTGGGGCCTGCGGGTGGCCCGGGTGGAGCTGAAGGCCATCGATCCGCCGCCGTCGATCCAGGAGTCGATGGAGAAGCAGATGAAGGCGGACCGGGAGAAGCGGGCCATGATCCTCACCGCCGAGGGCAACCGGGAATCGCAGATCAAAACCGCCGAGGGCGCCAAGCAGTCGCAGATCCTCTCCGCCGAGGGGGCGAAACAGTCGGCGATCCTGTCCGCCGAGGGTGAGCGGCAGAGCCGAATCCTGCGGGCCCAGGGTGAGCGCGCCGCCTCCTATCTGCAGGCGCAGGGACAGGCCAAGGCGATCGAGAAGGTTTTCGCCGCGATCAAATCGGGCAAACCCACCCCCGAGCTGCTGGCCTACCAGTACATGCAGACCCTGCCCATGGTCGCCCGGGGCGATGCGAACAAGGTCTGGCTGGTGCCGAGCGATTTCGGGAAGGCACTGGAGGGTTTCGCGAAGAATTTCGCCACCAAGGGCGAGGACGGTGTCTTCCGGTACGAACCCCCGGCCGAGGACGAGACCGCGGGCAAATTGGATGACGATGCCGACGAGGTCGCGGACTGGTTCGATACGAGTACCGATCCTGCTGTCGAGCGTGCGGTCCGCGCCGCCGAGTCCGTGGCGCGGACGCCGGTGGATACGGCAGCGCCTGTGAACACCGCAAAACCGGATCCGCAGCCCGTGCCGCGGCAGCAACAGCCGCCGCAAGCGGTTATGCCGCCGCAGCCGGATCCCGCGTACGGAATGCAACCACAGCAGCCGGGGATACCTCCGCAGGAGTATCACCAGCAGCCGCGGCCACCACACCAGCAGTAGCCGCGCGGTCTGCGGGCGAGTAGTTGAGGCAGCCGCGGCCCTGGGCGGTGCGCGGCGGGGCGCGTCCACGCGCACTGGACGCCGTTCCGGCGTTCAGGACCGCACGCGGTACAGCCGCCAAACCGGTTGATTATCGCCGTCGTTCGGTATCTCCAGCTCGAGCGTGGCGATTTCCGCGCCCGTCTCGTACAGGGTGGGATAGCGGACATTCACCGCGTCCGAGGTGCCGCGGCCGGAGTTCGGGACGGCCAGTATGTAGCGGACCCCGTGCGCGGCCGGGTCGTTGAGGATCGTGATGAAATCCTGGTCTGACGGGATGATGTAGGTATGCGGCCGGTCGGTTGCCGTATAGACGGCAAATCCGTAGACGGTATCCATCAGCACCGATGCGTCCGGCAGGCCGAGATCGTCGATATAGCGGGCCACTTCGCGCTCGGTGCGGAACGAGGCGATGATCCGTCGTTCCCGAGAACGGGTGGCGGAGGTATCGGCGGGGTCGGGGAACACGATCTCTTGGAGGGCGTACTGCTGAATGGACAGCGTCGGTGAAAGCATCAACACACCGGTGACGAGCGGGGTCGCCAGAACGAGTACCGCCGCGATGACCGCCGGCGCGAGTACTCGGCGGCCCGGCACGGTGCGGCGTGGCCGGTGATGCCGGCCGGGACGCCGTGCCGGAACGTGTCCTCGGGGCGGAACCAGCTGGCAGGCCAGCACCACCATCAGCGGTATCGCGCTGATGTAGAAGCGCAGAAACGGGAAGGTGGTTCCGGTCATGTAGTTGCGGGTCGCGAAGGCGAGGACCGCGCCGAAAACGATCCCCGTGGCCAGCACCTCCGGGTCGCGCCGCCGCCACGCCAGTACCAGGCATACCGGTATCAATACCGGTAGCACCGGCCCGAGGACCATGATTTCGCTGATCGAGAAGAGCAGTCCGTAGAGCGGATCGAGTGCGCCGCCGCCACTGCTGCTCTGCTCGACGATGCTGGTGTTGCCGTAGTCGGAGGTGAACTGCTGGAACGGTTCGCCTGTGATCAGCCAGCTGGTCACGGTCCATGCCACGAATGCGATACCGGTGGGTGCCGCCACCAGCAGTGCGTCCATCGCGGTATCGGTGACCCGGTGCCGGCGGGGGCCGCCGGTCCGCAGCCAGGTCACCACGGCTACGAACACGGTCACCCCGGCGGCGGCGGGGAGTGCGTCGTAGCGGGTCAGATACGCCAATGCCAGGGCGACCGCGGCGAGACAGAGATCGTGGACGTCGTCTGTGTGCAGCCAGCGGATCAGCCGGCGCGCGGTCCAGCACAGCAGGAAGACGAACGGTGCCTCGCTCATCCCGTTCGCGCCGTAGAACACGATCATCGGGTTGACCGCGAAGAGCGCGGTCAAGACCCACACCAGCCACCCCGGTATCCCGCGGTCTTCGCAGATGGCGCGAACCTGCACGACCGCGCCGGCCATGAACGGCGCGGAGACGAGGACGCCGGTGATATTCCATGCCGTGAGGACCGGCCACCACTGGCCGAGCAGGACCACCGGCAGCTGGACGATAGTGACCAGTGGGGTGAAGATGAAGCCGATGGCCGCCAGATGTGGGTCGCGGCTGAAGAGCACACTGCGCGCGGCCGAGACCCGGCTCAGTGAATCGCCGAGAATGTAGTGCGGTTCGATGGCGAGATACAGTCCGGCCGCGAGGTATCCGGCTGTCGCGAGCAGGAACAGCCAGCGCGACGTCTTCATCGCGCGACACCCGTCGGTTCAGGTGACGCCGCGCCGGGCAGACCGTGGAAGGTTTTCTCCCAGTAGGACGGTTTGCTGATGAGCTGGTAGACCCCCTTGATCGCGGCGATGCTCATCAGCAGCCAGTACAGCGGCGTGGTCAGGGCCGCGAGCAGCAGGACGGTCAACCGGCTCTCGCGGCACGCGACCAGGTTCATGTACATCACCGCCGCGTTACCGAAGACGAGGCAGAAGAGCGCCGGAAAATAGACATATGGCGGGAACTGATCCTGTACTGCATGGGGCTGGCCGAGCAGCCACGCCAGCGTGATCAACCAGAAGAGCATATTGAGGCAAGCGATCAGTGGAGTGCCGGCGAGCAGGGTGGTGAAACGCGCGAAACCGCTCGGGCCGAGCATCCGCCACAACCGCACCGGTCGCCGCATATGTACCAGCCAGGTCTGCAGGTAACCCTTGTACCAGCGGGAACGCTGCCGGATCCAGTTCACCGGATCGCTGTTGGCCTCCTCCCACGTCACCGAATCGAGAACGGCGGTGCGATAACCGCTTTCGGCGATCCGCACGCCCAGATCCGCATCTTCGGTGACGTTGAACGGGTCCCAGGCGCCGATCTCGTCGAGGACATCGCGCCGGAGATGGTTGGAGGTGCCGCCCAGCGGGATCGGGGCATCGCCACGCATGAGCCCGGGCAGAATGAAACCGAACCACAGCGCGTAATCGGCGGTGAACCATGCCGTGAGCAGGTTCTGGCCGCCGTTGTGGAACGCAAGCCGAGCCTGGACGCAGGCGGTGTCGCCGGGCAGCCGGTCGAAGGCAACTGCCGCACGGCGTAATTGCAGGGGGTCGGGGCGGTCCTCGGCGTCGTAGATGGTAACGATATCTCCGGTCGCGAAATGCAGTCCGAAGTTGCAGGCTTTGGGTTTGGTCCGGGGATCGGCCGGGGGAACTTCGATGATGCGCAGCGTTTCGGGCGCGTCGACGGCGCGGGCGGCCGCGATGGTGGCTTCGTCGTCGGCCTCGAGCAGCAGCAGTATCTGCAGTTTGTCCGCTGGGTACCGGAAGGCGGCGAGGTTCTCGATCACCGTGGCGATCACTTCCGGCTCCCGGAACGCGGGTACCAGGATGGTGTAAGCGGGCAACGTATCTTCGGGGGCCGCCTCGGCCTCCGCATCGGTGACGGTGACGATGCTGCGGCCGTCCAGACCGCGGAAGAACAGCACCAGGCGGTCGATCAGAGTCCATACGTACGCCGCGGTGCACACCACGGTGATCGCAATGAGCGTCTGGATCCGGGCGAAAACCGCACCCAGGACGAGAGCGGCGAGCAATCCGATCAGGACCCAGCGCTGCCAGCGGACGACGACCCGCGCGGCGGATACCTCGGGGCGTCGTTCCCGCAGGCCGTGCACCGCATCGTGCAGGGCCGCAGCCACCGGGTCGCCTCCACTTGCCTGCTCGTTCACCATGGTTGTACCTCCACGAGTTGCCGGCCCAGCGTTTCGAGCAGTTCGGCATCCTTGAACACCGGGTCGGTGGCCGTGACCGCGGAGACGCCCCGGGCGAGCAGGGCGACCATGGCCGACGCGGTACCCGCCACGGAGGGTGCCGGTGGCAGGAAATAGGCGTCCGGTTCGTGGTTGTCGACGGTCATCACGGTCACCCGCTGGATATGCGCGGCATCGCGGCGCCAGACGAAGGTGAGGTAATTCCAGGTGAGGTGGAGGCGTTCGTCGACGACCGAGTACATGGTGGCGACCAGACCGCGCCCGAGCGGAACCGAGCGGGGCGGGTTGCTGACCCGCGCGTAGCGCAGGTCGTAGGTGACGAGCGTTGGGGTGACGTCGAGAGCCGCGCCGTACCGCACGGTCAGCAGGTCGATCTGTGCGGTGCGGTTGCGGCCGAGGGCGTCCCAGCGAGGGTTCGGTTCCAGCGTGCGGATCGTCTGCCGCAGGAAGGTCGACTCGCTGCTGAAAAAGTGTTGCGGCCAGTCCAGGTCCTGCAAGCCGGTCTGCCGCCAGCCCGGCGGCACCACCAGACCTGTGGTGCCCTGGTACGGCGGGCCGGCGGCCACATTGTCGCCGGATGTCGCGGGCATCGGCGACACCGTCATCAGTACCGTGACCGCGGCCAGCGCCACGAGGACGTATCGGGGATCGTCCGGCCCGCCGATCGGTGGCGCGGTGCCGGCCGACAGCAGTGGATCGCGCAGGACGAGTGCGGATCCGCACACCACGACGGCGGTGACGGGGACCACGCCGATCAGGACGGCAGAGATGCGGATATCGGGGATCCAGTGGGTGACGATCGCGAGAACCGCGCAGTCGACCGCCACCGCCAGCGCGCTGACCCAGGCCACCCGGCGCCCCCCGCGGTGGAAGCCGTAGGTGAGGGTGATCGCGGAGGCCACGATCATCACCAGTGAGTATGCGAACAGGCCGCCCCCCAGCGCGACGGCGACGATCCGGTAGAGGATCGGATTGACCACCAGGAGCAGGGCCCAGACTTCCCAATACCGCATGGCCGCCCGCATACCGAACAGCAGTACCGCACCGGACAGTACGAACAGGATCATCGCGAGCACATCGAAATGGAACAGTTCGTAGAACGGGGCATATCTGGGGAGCAGCAGCCGCTGTACGAACAGTGCGACAACCAGGCCGATCAGGCCCACGATGACATCGGTTTCCCGGTCGTGGATCGGCAGGACCGGTTTGCGGCGCCGGCGGACCCCCAGCATGAGCGCCAGCGCCAGCACAGGCAGGACCAGCAGATAACCGATGGAGGAACCTTCGCCCGCACCTCGCCAGATATCGGCGAGTGTGCGGCGGAAGGCCAGCGCGGTGAGGGCGAGCAGTATCGTCCAGCGGACCGCGCGGCGTGTCCCCGGTACTGCGATGCCGCGGCACATCGCCGGTCAGCGTCGGTTCGTCCGGCGCCCGCGCGCGGCGAACCACAACGCCACGAGGAGGCCGATGGCGAGCAGTACCGCGGCGACGATGAGCACTGTGCGCATGGTCGCCGAGACGGCAGATTCGGGACCGGTATCCCGGGCCGGCGCGGGGAAGCTGTATTCGACGGGGTCCCGTCCGGCGGCAGTGAACAGGACATCACCGGAGAGGGAATACCAGCCGTCCGGCTGACCGGCGAGCCAGTCGAGGGTGCGGTCGAGTTCGCCGGGCCCGGCGTTGCTCGCGGCGACCAGCAACTGGCGCTCCCCGTCGTAGTAGCTCTGCAGCGAGGCGAACCGGAGGTCGGGGGACAGCTGTAACTGGGTTGTCGTGCCGTCGCGTCTGGTCAGTTGTAGCCGGGTGTCGTCCATTTTACCGAGGGGTGGTGATATGCCTTCGGGTGCCTGTCCGTCGGCCGCGACCAGGACCGCGGGGCGGGTGCCGGCAGCGATCTCGGACACCGGAGTCCAGCGTGGGTCGAGCCGGGCAGTGGTCAGCGATTGCAGTCCGGTGGTCACGGCGACCGCACGGCTCAGATCGTCGAAACCGCCGGCCGTGGCACCCACCTCCACCACCGGCAGTAGCCCCTGCGGTAACGCCTGGAAGCCACGAGGCGGACCATCCGGCGCCGCCTCGCCGGTGACCTCACTACCGGGCAGGACGGTCAATGTCAGCGGCTGATCGGTACCGCAACGGCCGGTGTCCCCGGTGGTACGCAACGTCACCTGGACCGGTGTGTCGCGTTGTAGGACATCGTCGGGGATATCGATCCAGCGGTCGATCTGCCCGGATGAATCCGCCGCCCAGTTCGCGAGTTCCCGGTCACCCGCGGTGATGACGAGCTGGCCGGCCTGACTCGGCGGTAAAGGGGTGTAGTGACCCTGGAGCTTCACTCGGATATTGCCGGTCTGCCGGCCGAGTTGCGACTGGTCGAGTGAGAACCGGACGCTGACCTCCGCATGTGAACTCGCGCTGAGCGTGCCCACCCCGAGTTCACCGAGGGTTGTGGTGTCCGGCGCGAGCACCGGTGCCTGATCCAGCGATCCCGCGACGGCGCGGCTGGCGACCGCGAAGTCGGCGACGCGGCTGGTGATCAACCGGGTCTGATCGAGCAGTGCCGCGCCGTCACCGGTGATCAGCAGCGACGGTATGCCGGCGGCCGGGGTGAGGGTCGTGGCCGCATCGCCACCGGCTCTGAGCGCGACCGAACGGGTGAACGGATTGTCCGGTTCGGTGATCGAGCCGTCCGGTGCGAGTCTGCGCAGACTCACCCGGACCGGCTGACTCCCGTAGTGGGCGACGATCGCGGTGGACAGCGACAGTGCGGCGGTCGACTCGAGATCCGAGGGGGCATCGGGCACGTAAACGCGGAGTTCCTGCAGTATCGGCGGCAGGAAGTCGGCGATGACGGTGGGTGGTTCGGGGGTACCGGAGTACCCGGCCCGGATATCGCGTAGTACGGCTCCGTGGTCGAACCAGTCGTCGGGGCAGCGGCCTTCGGCCGGGAACAGGTTCACATGCAGGGTGACGGTCGCGGCCTGCTCCTCGACGGTTGCCTCGTTCAACGGCAGGGTGACCGGTACCCGGGTCGCGGGCCCCGGGGGCAGGTCGGCATGCGCGATGAACCGCGCCTTGGATTCCACATCGATGGTTCCCCGCGCGAGATCGGCCGGCAGGTCGACGGCCAGGGTGAGTTCGGTGGGAGCGGTCCCCGGTGGTACCGGGATCGTCAGCTGTACCTCGTCGTCGTCACCGCGCAGCGTGATCGGGTCGCCGAGCCCGAGATCGCGGGCGGAGAACGCGGTCCCACCCGCTGGAGGGGCGGCGGTACCGGGAGGTTGCGTCATTGCCGTGGGAGAGGTGCACATCAGTGCCAGTGCGGTCCCGCAAGCACATAATGTCCGTACGAGGATCCGCATGGCACAACCCCTCAGTTATCTGGTGGCAGCCATCGGGGTGATCCGATCGGCCGCCATGTCTGCGCGGTAATCCGATGCGAGTGAATGGTAACCGGAGGGGCGTGGTTACCGGTCGGCAACGATATTGCTCGGCGTTGCGGCCGGTGGCGTCGTGCGGGGTGACCCGGGATCCGTGGACAGACCGTCCGCGACCGGCCTCCAGCGCTGATCGATCAGCAGGCCGAGACAGCCGGCGGCTATACAGATGATCGATATCCCGACCATGACCGGATGGGTGCCGCCGGTCAGTGCGTCGGCGAGTACCACGGTGGCGGCCGTGCCGGGCAGGATGCCCACGAGGGTGGCGCCGAGATAGGGCCAGAAGCGGATCGAGGACAGTGCGCACGAATAGTTCACCACCGAGAACGGTGCGAAGGCGATCAGGCGTAGCGCGCCGACCGCGAGCCAGCCGCGGCGGCGCAGCCGATCGTCGATGATCTGCACCGTGGGATGGTTGAGGTAGGGCGTAACCCGGTCCCGGCCGAAGGCGCGGACCAGCAGGAAGGCCGCCGCGGCACTCAGCAGCGAGGCGGTGACCGCCACGCCGAGGCCGAGGAATGGGCCGAAAAGCAGCCCCGAGGCCACCGTGAACACGGTGCGGGGGACCGGCGCGATGATGATCAGCGTATGCGCCGTGAAGAACAGCACCGGGAACCACGGCCCGGCGTCCTGCGCCCATTCCTGGATCTGGCGGGGGTCGGGTAACGGGGTGAGTAGCGCCGCCGCGCAGACGACCGCGGCGAGGCAGAGCGCGAGGACCAGCCGGCGGTCGCGGAGGATGCGGGACACCGGGCGAGATTACCGAGTGTTGTCTACGTCGCGGCAATCGGTGCCGACGCTGTGGCCGGGCACGGAATCGGCGCGCGGCGGTGCGATCGGACGAGGCGGCCGAGAACAGTAGCGGACCGTCCGGTGGGCCACCGCGGCCGGACGAGGTTACTCGTTGGTAGCGGTGGCCCCGGGCGCTCGATACGGGCGTCCCGGCTAGCATCGGAGGGGCGGGCTGAATGCCCGTTAACCAAAGTATTCGCTGAGCTGGGCGGATGCCAAGGTACCCGCGCACGTAGTTGGTGCGCTTGTACTGGAACGACAAGAGGGAACAGGGTATGCCGATTGCTGCAGAGCCCGCGGCCGGGGCTGATCCGTCCTCGTCCGCGGTGCCCGAATATCCCGCCTGGCGCAAGGGTGTGGCGGGTGTACTGGCCAAGACCCGCAAGGTCGATGCGGCCGAACTCGGTGCGGAACCCGAAAAGCTGCTGAACCAGTCCACCTATGACGGACTGGATATCGCGCCGCTGTACACACGCCGGGACGAACTGCCCGAGCAGCCACTGCCCGGTGCCTATCCGTTCGTCCGGGGCGGCGACGGCACCCGCGATGTCCATCGCGGCTGGTTCGTCAACGTCCGTATCGCCGCCGCCGATGCGGCGACCGCGAACCGGGAACTCACCACCGGCCTCGAGAACGGCGCGAGCGCCGTCGAACTCGCCGTCGGTGCGCACGGTGTATCGGTGGGCGACCTGGCCGCCGCGCTCGACGGCCTGCTGTTCGAGCTGGCGCCGCTGGCTCTGCGCGCCGGCACCGAGACCGCCGAAGCGGCCGCGGCTGTCTACGAGGTGGTCGACCGGTATTCGGCGCCCGACCGCGCCGCGATCCGGATCTCCCTCGGCGCGGCCCCGCTCACCGCCGCCTTCGCCGGAACCGAGGATCTCGGCCTCGCCGAGACCACGGCCCTGGCGTCCGCCGCCGGGCAGCGCCCCGAAACCGTCCGTGCGATCACCGTGGACGGCACCGTCTTCCACGATGCCGGCGCCTCCGACGCTCAGGAGCTGGGTGCCGCCGTCGCCGCCGGGCTCGAATACCTGCGTGTGCTGTCCGGGGAGATGCCGGTCGCCGAGGCGCTGCGCCAGGTGGAGTTCCGGTTCGCCGCCACCGACGACCAGTTCGCCACCATCGCGAAGTTCCGCGCCGCACGCCGCCTGTGGGCGCGGGTCGCCCACGCCCTCGGCGCACCGTCGGAAGGCGCGGCTCCGCAGCATGCGGTGACCTCCGCGGCGATGATGAGCCGGCGCGACCCCTGGGTGAATCTGCTGCGCACGACCCTGGCCGCCTTCGGTGCCGGTGTGGGTGGCGCCGATACCGTCACCGTGCTGCCGTTCGATTCCGCGCTGCCTGCCGGTGAACTCGGGGTGTCGGCGTCGTTCTCGGAGCGGATGGCCCGCAACACCCAGCTGCTGCTGCTCGAGGAATCCCATCTCGGGCATGTACACGACCCCGGTGCCGGTTCGTGGTATGTCGAGCAGTACACCGCCGACCTGGCCGCTGCCGCTTGGGAATTCATGCAGGAACTCGAGGCCGCCGGCGGCTATCGCGCGGCGCTGGATTCGGGCCTGCTCGGCACGCGTATCGGTGCGACGAAAGCGCGGCGGGAAAGCGATATCGCCCACCGCCGGACCGCCGTCACCGGCGTGAACGAATTCCCGAACCTGGCCGAGGCGCCGCTGTCGGAGGCCGCTCTGACGGCCGGACCGGGGCAGCGCTACGGCGCCCTGTTCGAAGCGCTGCGCGATCGTTCGGATACCTATCTGGCGGCGCACGGTACCCGCCCGCAGGCGCTGCTGGTGCCGCTGGGCACAGTGGCCGAGCACAATGTGCGGGTCACCTTCATCGCCAACCTGCTGGCTTCCGGCGGGATCGAATCCATCAATCCGGGCCCCCTGGCCGACGGTGAGATCGCCGCGGCCGCCCAGGAATCCGGCGCGAAGATCGCGGTGCTCTGCGGCACCGACGCCCGGTACGGCACCGATGCCGCGGGCGCGGTGGAACAACTACGCAGCGCCGGCGTCGACACGGTACTGCTGGCCGGACCCGAGAAGGTTGTGAACGGGATCGAGGAGGCCCGGCGTCCGGACGGGTTCCTGGCGGCCCGGATCGACGCGGTCGCCGCCCTGACCGCCCTGCTGGAGAAGGTGGGAGCCTGATGACGACTCAGCGAATCGAGCAGGTGGTCGGCAGTTTCGCCGACGTGCCGCTCACCGAGCCGGGGTTAACCCCCGCCGCGGCCGACGAGAACGCACGTGATGCCTTCGTGCAGGAGTCGGCGACCGCGAACAACTACGCCCCCGAACAACTGGTGTGGTCGACCCCCGAAGGGATCGACGTTCCGCCGGTATTCACCAAGGCCGATCGGGATGCCGTGGCCGCGGCGGGTTTCCCGCTCGACAGCGTCCCGGGTGTGGCGCCGTTCGTGCGCGGACCGTATCCGACGATGTATGTGAATCAGCCGTGGACCGTCCGTCAGTACGCGGGTTTCTCCACCGCGGCCGATTCCAATGCCTTCTACCGCCGTAACCTGCAGGCCGGACAGAAGGGCCTGTCGGTGGCGTTCGACCTGGCCACCCACCGCGGGTACGACTCCGACCATCCGCGGGTGCAGGGTGATGTCGGCATGGCGGGCGTGGCCATCGATTCCATCCTGGATATGCGCCAGCTCTTCGACCAGATCCCGCTCGACCAGGTCAGCGTCTCGATGACGATGAACGGCGCGGTGCTGCCGATCCTGGCGCTGTACGTGGTGGCCGCCGAGGAACAGGGTGTGGCGCCGGAACAGCTGGCCGGAACGATTCAGAACGATATTCTGAAAGAGTTCATGGTCCGCAACACCTATATCTATCCGCCGAAACCGTCGATGCGGATCATCTCCGATATCTTCGCCTACACCAGCGCGAAGATGCCGAAGTTCAATTCCATCTCCATTTCCGGCTACCACATCCAGGAAGCCGGTGCGACCGCCGATCTGGAGCTCGCCTACACCCTCGCCGACGGCGTGGAGTACTTGCGGGCGGGCATCGACGCCGGAATGGAGATCGACAAGTTCGCGCCCCGGCTATCGTTCTTCTGGGCCATCGGCATGAATTTCTTCATGGAGGTCGCCAAGCTGCGCGCGGGCCGGCTGCTGTGGAGCGAACTGGTCGCGAAATTCGATCCGAAGAATCCGAAATCGCTGTCGCTGCGAACCCATTCGCAGACCTCGGGCTGGTCGCTGACCGCGCAGGACGCCTACAACAATGTGGCGCGGACCTGTATCGAGGCGATGGCGGCGACCCAGGGCCACACCCAGTCGCTGCACACCAATGCCCTCGACGAGGCGCTCGCGCTGCCGACCGATTTCTCGGCCCGGATCGCCCGCAATACCCAGCTGCTCATCCAGCAGGAGTCCAACACCACCCGCCCGATCGACCCGTGGGGTGGCTCCTACTACGTCGAATGGCTGACGCATCAGCTCGCCGAACGCGCGCGTGCGCATATCGCCGAGGTGGAGGCGCACGGCGGGATGGCGCAGGCCATCGGTGAGGGTATTCCGAAGCTGCGGATCGAGGAAGCCGCGGCCCGGACCCAGGCCCGTATCGATACCGGCCAGCAGCCGGTGATCGGGGTCAACAAGTACCAGGTCGCCGAGGATCACGAGGTCGAGGTCCTCAAGGTCGAGAACTCGCGGGTGCGGGCCGAGCAGCTCGAGAAGCTCCGGCAGCTGCGCGCCGATCGCGATCAGGATGCGGTGGAACGGGCACTGGCCGAATTGTCCAGGGCTGCCGCCTCCTCCGACGGCGGGATGGAGAACAACCTGCTGGCGCTGGCGATCGACGCCGCGCGGGCGAAGGCGACCGTCGGCGAGATCTCCGACGCGCTGGAGAAGGTCTACGGCCGGCATCAGGCCGAGATCCGTACCCTGTCCGGTGTGTATCGCGATGAGGCCGGAAAGGTCACCAACATCACCACCGCCGGGGATCTGGTGGAGGAATTCGCCGAGGCCGAGGGCCGGCGTCCCCGGATCCTGGTCGCGAAGATGGGCCAGGACGGTCACGACCGCGGCCAGAAGGTGATCGCCACCGCCTTCGCCGATCTCGGCTTCGACGTCGATGTGGGCCCGCTGTTCCAGACCCCCGAGGAGGTGGCCCGCCAGGCCGCGGACAACGATGTGCATTGCGTCGGTGTGTCCTCGCTGGCGGCCGGTCACCTCACGCTGGTGCCCGCCCTGCGGCAGGCACTGGCCGATGTCGGCCGGCCCGACATCATGGTCATCGTCGGCGGGGTCATCCCGCCCGGTGATTTCGACGAGCTCTACGAGGCAGGCGCCGCGGCGATCTTCCCGCCGGGCACGGTGATCGCGGACGCCGCGATCGATCTGCTGCGTAAGCTCGGCGCCGCGCTCGGTCACGAGCTCGGTTCCGGCGCAACCGGTGCCGAGGCGAACAGCCAGGGATGAACGCGCGCGCCATCGACGTCGACGCGCTCGCGCAGGCGGTCCGCTCCGGTGAGCGGGCCGCCCTCGCCCGGGCGATCACCCTGGTCGAATCCACCCGGACCGACCATCGGGAGCAGGCCCAGCAGCTCCTGTTGAAACTGACTCCGGAACCCGGTGCGGCCCTGTCGAACCGGGTCGGGATCACCGGTGTGCCCGGGGTGGGCAAATCCACCTTCATCGATGCGCTGGGTATGAGCCTGATCCACCAGGGGCACAAGGTCGCGGTGCTGGCGGTGGATCCCTCCTCCACCCGCACCGGCGGGTCGATCCTCGGTGACAAGACCCGGATGGCGCGGCTGTCGGTGGAGGCGGACGCCTTCATCCGGCCCTCGCCGACCGCCGGAACGCTCGGCGGGGTGGCCAAGGCCACCCGCGAAACCATCGCGCTGCTCGAGGCGGCCGGTTACGACGTGATCCTGGTGGAAACCGTCGGCGTCGGCCAGTCCGAGGTGACGGTGGCGAACATGGTCGACGTATTCTGTTTCCTCACCCTGGCCCGCACCGGTGACCAGCTGCAGGGCATCAAAAAGGGTGTGCTGGAACTGGCCGATCTGGTCGCGGTGAACAAGGCCGACGGTAAACACGAGATCGAGGCCAAGGGCGCGGCCCGGGAACTGTCCGGTGCACTGCGGCTCATCCATCCGCACGATGCACTGTGGAAACCACCGGTACTCACCATGAGCGGTCTGGAAGGTACCGGGCTGGACAAGTTCTGGCAGACCGTGCTGGACCATCGCCGGGTGCTGACCGAGGCGGGGGAGTTCGCCGAGAAGCGGCGTCGCCAGCAGGTCGACTGGACGTGGACCATGGTGCACGATCAGCTGCTGCGCCGGCTGGCCGATAACCCGAACGTGAAATCGATCCGCGGCGATGTGGAGGCGCAGGTGCGGGCGGGCGCGCTCACCGCAGCGCTCGCCGCGGAACGGTTACTCGACGCGTTCGACAGCTGACCGGGACTCCGTTCAGCTGTCGAGGGCGAAAAGCTTTGCAGCGGTGCGGTAGCAGACTGCGCGCAGCCAGTCGTCGCCGAGGTCCAGACGCTCCAGCGCCTGCACGGCATGGCGGTACGGGTAAGGGATATTCGGGAAATCGCTGCCGAACATGATCCGGTCGCCGTAGTCGGCGAGCCGGTTCAAGGCATCGGGCGGAAACGGGCTACCGTCCTCGGCGAAATCGGTGAACGCCATGGTGGTATCGAGGTGGACGCCGGGATAGCGGTCGGCCAGATCGAGGAATTCGCGGTATTCCGGCATACCCATATGCGCCACGATGAGTGGTAATCGCGGGAAACGGTGCAGTACCGCGGTGATCGGTTCCGGGCCGGTGAACGTACCGGGTGCCGGGCCGGAACCGCAGTGGATGACCGTCGGTACCTGTGCGTCGGTGAGTGCACCCCACACCGGTTCCAGCAGCGGATCGCGGGGGTCGTAGGCGCCGACCTGGATATGCGCCTTGAACACTTGGGCGCCCTGTTCCAGTGCGGCCGCGACGTATTCGGCTGCGGCCGGTTCGGGATAGAATGTCGCCGTATGCAGGCATTCCGGAACCTCGGCGGCGAATTTCGCTGTCCAGTCGTTGAGCCAGGCCGCCATATCCGGGCGGTGCGGGTACACCAGGGCCGTGAACGCGCTGAGCCCGAACCGGCGTAGCGCCTCGAGCCGCACCGGTTCCTCGTCCCGGTAGGTGATAGGCCAGGAACGCCCGATGAGCGGGCCGGCCGAATCGAAGTAGGCCCACACCTTGCGCATCACCCGGTGCGGCATGAAATGGGTGTGTACATCGATCATCCCGGGTAGGTCGAGGCGCTGCCGGAACTGCGCCAGATATGCCTCGTCGGCCGGGATCTCGGAGCCACCGGGTGTGGTCACTGGCTGGTCCTCCTCGGATGGGAACGGGGGTGTCGTGCGGCCGGGTCAGCTCGATCCGGTGGTGAGTGTGTGTTCGCCGGCGGATGCGGGGAACCGCGCGCGGGCATAGTCGCCGATCCGGGTGATGAGCCGGTCGAAGAACCGGTCGGGGTCGGTGGCGACGACGATATCGGCGTTGGGCGGGCGACCCCACATCCCCGCCCAGTCGGCGACAGTGGCGCCGCGGGTGAGGGTGCCGCCGAGCTCCACGTCCACCGTCGCGGGCCGGGTCCGGGCGAGGGTGGGGTCCAGGGCAACGGCCGCCGCGAACGGGTCGTGCATATGGGCCAGATAGCCGAGGTCGTAGCCGTGATGGAAATCGAAATAGAAGCGGACGGCGTCGGTGACGTGGCGGATGATCGGGTTGCTCGCCGCTGAACGCGCCGACGGCGGATCTTGCGGGGATACCGTTTCGATCGGGAAGCTCGCGGCCCGGCTCGCCAGCCGGGCGAGATGCGCGGGCCGCATCTCGATGGTTTCGGTGATATCGAGCGCGCACACCACGGGACGCCGGTGCGCCGGCGCGGCGGAGAACGCGTCGAAAACGATTTTCGCGGCTTCGGGATCGACGTGGATATTCCACTCGTTGGTGGGGGTCGTGTTGCCCGGATGGTTGAACGCCCCGCCCATGATCACCAGCCGGCGCAGCAGCCGCGGCAGCTCGGGTTCGATTCGCAGGGCGAGGGCGAGATTGGTGAGCGGTCCGGTGCACAGGCCGAGCAGGTCCCCGGGGTGTGCTCGCGCCAGATCGGCCCACATCTGCGCCGCGCTGCGGTCGGAGATCCGCCGGGCCGGGGCGGGGAGTTCGGCATAGCCGACGCCCTGCGGCCCGTGGGTGTCCTCGGTGGTGCGCAGTGGTATTTCGAGCGGGTCGGTCGCGCCGAGTGCCACCTCGATATCCGGGGCGCCGACCAGGTCGAGCCAGGCCAGATTGTTGATCGCGACCTGGCCGGCGGGCACGTTTCCGGCGGTCGCGGCGATACCGGCGATCTCGGCGTCGGGGCTGGCGAGTAGATACAGCAGGGCGAGGGAATCGTCCACGCCGGTGTCCACATCCACGATGATCCGCTGCCGCACTCCCCGAGCCTAGTGGTGGCGCGGGGCGCGGGAGCCTGCGCCCCGTATCGAGCGGTGGTGCGCCGATCCGCCCGCTGACGTGGTGGCGCCGGCTTGCCCGGCGGCCACCAGCACGACGGCGCCCGTTGGATGGTGGCATTCCGCACCGAACAATTAGGCCGAATGTGCGCTGGCGTGGACCCGGGATTCGTGGTGGCGTGGCTACGTCACGTGACGCATTTCGGACGCGGGCGGGGGAAGTTCAGTCGCGGGTCGGCCAGTAGTTCTCGGTGGCAGGCCGTCGGGAGAGGGGTGTTGCGCCGCCGACCTCGGTGAGGCCCAGGTGGAAAAGCATGCCGACGGTCACCAGGCTGACACTCACGATGAGCGGTGTGAGTAGCTGGGCGGCCCCTGCGCCCGACGGCGGCATATGCTGCTGCTGATCGCCGATATGCATGGCGAACATCCCGGTGTAGTGCATTCCGGCCACGGCCATCCCCATGGCCAGGGCGGCGCCGAGAGTCGCGAGGGTGCCGCGCACATTGAGGGTGAACCACAGCGCGGCAGTCGCGGCGAGGACCGCGATGATCATCGACAGGGCCACGGTGGGCCAGTCGTATCCGATCTCCACATCGGTTTTCATGGCATACATGCCGGCGTAGTGCATGGCGCCCACGCCGAGGCCGGTCACCACGCCGCCGATCAGCAGACCCCGGTTGCCCAGCGTGCGTTGCTGGGCCAGGCACAGCCCGAGCCAGACGACGATCATCGCGATCAGGGCACTGGCCAGCGTGATGGGGACGTCGTATTTGATGGCCGCGCCGTCGATCCGGAAGCCCAGCATGGCGATGAAATGCATAACCCAGATCCCGGTGCCGCCGATGGCGACGGCGGCGGCGATGAGCCAGCCGTCGAAAATCGAACTGCTGCGCACCCGGCTCATGCACCGTAGTCCTAGCAACGCCCCGGTGAATGACATGACGTACGCGACCACGGGGGTGAGCCAGCCGTGGCTGAAGTGGTCGATCTCCACCGGGGACCTCCTCGCTGCACGGAATCCCGACCGCACAACTGCGGAACGCGGGCCTTCCAGAACGGTGAACGTGCAGGGAGTGAATTTAGAGGAAATATGTCGTATAAAACAAGGGCCTCAGAAGCGACAAAGGCGTCTTCGAGACAATCCGGTTTCGCACCGACGCCGGTGGCGATTCTCCACGCCTGCAATCGGTACCCGCCGTGGTTCCGGCAATCGATCGGCACTCGCCGCAATCGGCAATTCCGCTGGAGGTCTGCCGGATACCGCCGCACCGTACTCCGGTCATGGCCCCGAGTGAAGCGCCGCCCCGGCCGGCGTGCGAACCCGGTCCCACGCTCGCCACCCACGGGGTGGCGCCGGATGTTTTCCGGTTGGGCTGTGCCGCACCCGCCGGCAGCGTAGGCTTCGGGCAACCTCGAAGGAGACCCATGTCTGGCACATCCAGCCGTCCTACCCCTGTCGATCACGAGCTACCCGAGGCCGAACTGGCCGAATTCGCCGAGATCCGCAGCGCCGAGCGGGCGGAGGTCGCCCGACGCAGCGCCGTCGCCGCCCGCATCGTCGCCGGACACTCGACCGATGCCGCCGACTGCCGGAACCTCCTGGCGATGCTCGGACTCGACGCGGAAGCGGGGAAACTCGCCGGTCTCCAGACCTGACCCCCGGCCGGCTCACGCACAGCGCCCGAGCCCTGCTCCCGGAGGGATGAGGTGACCGCGCCGGGACACCCGTACTCTCGGGAACATGTCCGATACGGCGCTGCTCACCGACGATCACCCGGTACGCGACGTGGACGCAGCCGATGATCTGGTCGCGCTGATCGGAGACCGGCGCATGGTCGTACTCACCGGCGCCGGAATCTCGACCGACAGCGGTATCCCCGATTATCGGGGGCCCGATTCGCCGCCGCGCAATCCGATGACCTACCAGCAGTTCGTGGGCGATCCGGAGTTCCGCCGCCGGTACTGGGCCCGTAATCACGTGGGCTGGCGGTATATGGACGCCGCCCGGCCGAACGACGGGCATCGCGCGCTGGCGGCCCTGGAGCGTCACGGTGTGGTGGCCGGTGTGATCACCCAGAATGTCGACCTGCTCCACACCAAAGCGGGCAGCCGGCGGGTGATCGACCTCCACGGCAGTTACGCACAGGTCCGATGCCTGGCCTGCGGTGCCCGGATCTCGCGGATGACGCTCGCCGAACGGCTGGAAAGCGTCAATCCCGGTTTCGCCGTCTCCTCGGTGACGGGCCTCGAAGTCGCGCCGGACGCGGACGCGGTGGTGGAGGATATCGCCGGTTTCCGCATGGTGGATTGCGAGCACTGCGGCGGACTGCTGAAACCGGATATCGTCTATTTCGGCGAAAACGTGCCGCCGGAGCGGGTGGCGGCGGCCTATGAACTGGTGGATTCGGCCGAAGTGATCCTGGTCGCGGGTTCGAGTCTGACGGTGTGGTCCGGTCGTCGATTCGTCCATCGCGTTGCCCGCCGCGGCGGCACGGTACTGATCGTCAACCGTGGTCCCACCCGCAGCGGCGACTTGGCCGCGCGCACGGTGGCCGCCGGCTGTTCGCCGGTCCTGGCCCGGATTGCCGACCGCTACGCGAACCGCCGGCCTGCGCAGCCGGTTCGTACCGTGTGATCGCCGCGGTGCGTATGCGGGGTTTGCCCGGCGCGGCCACACTACCGGCACGAAGATCGGTGGAAGCTGTCGCCGCGTACGCTGCGGATATGCGGAGCACACTGATCGCGGTACGCACCGGGAACACCGAGACAGTCCGGGATATCACCGGTGAATGCTCGGAATTCGTGCGGCAGGCAGGTGGCGACGGACTGCTCCATGTCTTCGTCCCGCACGCCACCGCCGGTGTCGCCATCATGGAACTGGGGTCCCATAGCGACGACGATCTGCTGGCCGCGCTGCGGGATCTGTTGCCGGCCGACGATCGCTGGCGGCACGCGCACGGGTCGCGCGGGCACGGGCGCTCCCATGTCCTGCCGGCGCTCATCGCCCCGTATGCGACCGTTCCGGTGCTCGACGGGGAACTCGCGCTCGGCACCTGGCAGTCCCTCGCTCTCGTCGATGTGAACGTCGACAACCCCGATCGCCAGATCCGGCTGTCGTTCCTGGCCTCCGCGGGATGAGCGGCGGCGCCGGGTAACGTCGCGGGTATGAGCAGTCTCGGCGTCGCGATCATCGGGTACGGCTTGGCCGGTGCGGTATTCCATGCACCGCTGATCGCCGCCGAACCGCGGCTGCGGGTCGCCGCGGTGGTGACGGGCTCGCCGGAACGGAGCGAGCAGGCCCGGCGCGAGCATCCGGGGGTCCGGGTTCTGCCCGACGCCGACGCGTTGTTCGCCGACCTGTCCGGGATCGATGTGGTGGTCGTCGCCGCCCCCAACCGCACCCATGCCGACCTGGCGCAGCGGGCGCTCGCCGCGGGCGCCGCCGTGGTGGTGGACAAGCCGTTTGCGGTATCCGCTGCCGAGGCCGCGCAGGTGGTCCGGTCTGCCGAGGAGTCCGGCAGCGTGCTGACGGTGTTCCAGAACCGGCGGTGGGACGGTGATTTCCGGACAGTCGGCGAACTGGCCCGGTCGGGCCGGCTGGGGGAGGTGCGCCGTTTCGAATCCCGGTTCGAACGCTGGCGGCCGGTGCCCAAGGGTGGCTGGCGCGAGACCGGTACCGCCGCCGACGCCGCCGGGACCCTCTACGACCTGGGCAGTCACCTCGTCGATCAAGCTCTGAGCCTGTTCGGTCCGGTCGGCGCCGTGTACTGCGAACTCGATTCCCGGCGCCCCGGGGTGAGCACCGACGACGATATTTTCCTGGCGCTGACCCATATCGGCGGAGTCCGCTCCCATCTGTGGGCCAGCGCGGTCGCGCCGCGGCTCGGCCCGCGTTTCCGGGTACTGGGAGACAAGGCCGGTTACGAGGTGTACGGGATGGATCCGCAGGAGGCCGCACTGCGCGATGGTCGGCGGCCCGACGACGGAAAGCCCTGGGGAACTGTGGAACCCGAACGGTACGGAATCCTCGGCGCGGATCCGGAGGGGGCGGCATTTCCCACCCTGCCCGGCGACTACCTCGCCTTCTACCGCGCCCTGGCCGAGGCGATACTCGACGGCGCACCGGTTCCGGTCGACCCGCACGACGCCCTGACCGGTCTGCGCATCCTCGAGGCCGCCCGCGAATCGGCTGGGTCGGGCAGCGTTGTGCACCTCTGACGGCGTGTCCGACGGCACGTACCGAATCCTGCCGGCGGAAAACGCGTTGACCGGTACCGAAACGTGCTGGTGCGGCCGTCCGGCCACGACGACGTGACCTGTACGGCGACGAGTTCAGAACCGGTCCGGGGCTACGCAAGCGCATGAACCCGGGTTCGGGCGGGAGGTGCCGCTGCGCGCTACCGCACGGTCGTCGCCAGTCCCTGAACGATCAGGGCGAAACCGACTGAGGGCAGGGCGCCGCAGTTTATCGTCGCGGAATCGGCGGAACACTACTCGAGCACTGGCTCGCCGGGCCATGATGGAGTCATGGCCCGACCTACGTCTCCTATTGATTCGGCGACCGGATCGCGGAATCTGCTGCGCACCTGCCCGCTGTGTGAGGCGGTATGCGGTCTCGAACTCACCCTGGATGCCGACGACCGGGTGACCGCGGTCCGTGGCGATAAACAGGACCCGTTCAGTGCCGGTTTCCTCTGCCCGAAGGGGGCGAGTTTCGGCCGTCTCGACAGTGATCCCGATCGCCTCACCGAGCCGATGATCCGCGATCGCGCGAGCGGCACCTGGCGCACCGCGAGCTGGGACGAGGCCTTCGATCTCATTGCCGAACGGATTCCCGCGATCAAATCTGCGCACGGCAATCAGGCGGTCGCACTGTATCTGGGCAATCCCAATGCCCACACCGTCGCGGGCACCCTGTACGCCCCGGCGCTGATCCGCGCGCTCGGCACCAAGAACCTGTTCTCCGCCAGTACCGCCGACCAGATGCCCAAACAGCTCGCCTGCGGTCTGCTCTTCGGTGACCCGCTGGCCGTACCCGTACCCGATCTCGACCGCACCGGTTATCTGCTCATGCTGGGCGCCAACCCGCTCGAATCCAACGGTTCGGTCTGCACGGCACCGGATTTCCCCGGTCGTCTGCGCGCCTTGCGGGAGCGCGGGGGCCGGTTGGTCGTGGTGGATCCCCGGCGCACCCGCACCGCGGCCGTCGCCGACGAACATCTGTTCATCCGGCCCGGCGCCGACGCCTATCTCCTTTTCGGAATCGTGCACACCCTGTTCGCCGAGGGGCTCACCGCTATCGCCGTCGAGGCCAACGGTGTGGACGAGGTACGGGCCGCGGCGGCAGATTTCCCGCCGGAACGGATGGCCGAGCGCACCGGTGTGCCCGCCGATACCGTGCGCCGCCTGGCGCGGGAGCTGGCCGCGGCGCCCGCCGCCGCGGTGTATGCCCGGATCGGCACGTGCACAGCGGAATTCGGCACCCTCACGCAATGGCTGGTCGATGTACTGAACGTCCTGACCGGTAACCTCGACCGTCCCGGCGGGGTCATGTTCGCCACCGCCGCCGCGCGCGGGATCGTCCGCACCAAACCCTTCCGGCCCGGCCGGTGGCGCAGCCGGGTCCGGCAGCTGCCGGAGGCGATGGGGGAACTGCCGGTCGCCACCCTCGTCGACGAGATCACCACACCGGGTGACGGTCAGGTCCGCGCCCTGATCACCGTGGCGGGCAACCCGGTGTTGTCCGCGCCGAGCGGCCCCCGGCTGGACGAGGCGTTCGCCGGGCTGGAATTCATGGTGAGCGTCGACCGCTACCTCAACGAGACCACCCGGCACGCCGATGTGATCCTGCCCCCGCCCCGTCCGGTGCAGTCCCCGCACTACGATTTCGCGCTCCTCCAGTTCGCGGTGCGCAACTACGCCCGGTACTCACCGCCGCTGGTACCGCTGGACGATCGGCCTTCCGAGGCGGCCGTGTATGTGCGGCTGGGTGCGGCGGTGAGCGGGCAACCGCACAATCCCACCGCAGATTTCGATCCACTCGCCGCCTTCGACGAATTCGTGATCGCCGATACACTGCAGCGCGCCGGTTTCGTCCAGCGCCGTCCGGATCTGCTCGGCACCACCACCACGGAACAGCGCCTGGACCTGATGCTGCGCCTGGGCCCTTATGGTGCCTGGAACGGTGGCGAACTGAGTTTGCAGACTCTGCTGGACAATCCGCACGGTATCGACCTCGGCCCCCTGCGGCCCCGACTTCCCGAGGTCCTGCGGACCGCCTCCGGAAAGGTCGAACTCGCACCCGAGCTGTTACTGGCCGATATCGAGCGCCTGCGTGCCGGTTCGGCGGCGGCGCCCGCGGATCTGGTGCTCATCGGCCGGCGGCATCTGCGCTCGAACAACAGCTGGATGCACAATATGGAGCGGCTGGTCGGTGGGACCAATCGATGCACGCTGCAGATCCATCCCGACGATATCGCCCGCCTGGGTCTCGGTGATCACGCCGTCGTGAAATCGGCTGCCGGCTCCCTGACCGTCCCTCTGGAGCCCACCGAGACGATCATGCCCGGAGTGGTGAGTCTGCCGCACGGCTGGGGTCACGCCGGTAGTGCGCAAGAGGTGGCGGCCGGCAACCCCGGCGTGAATGCCAATACGCTGACCGATGATTCGGTACTCGACATACCGTCCGGCAATGCGGTGTTCAACGGCGTACCGGTCACCTTGGCGCCGGCCTGACCGGTGCGGTTCAGTCGCCGCCGGAGTGCGGGTACATCAGCGGCGCGAGATAGCGGCGGGCGAATTCCCGCGCGGCCTCGGTATCGCCGAGCGGGAGCACGCCGCGCGGATTCGTGATGAACGATATGGTGAGCCGGACGAACAGCTCGGCCACCACGTCCGGATCGAAACTGCCGAGCTCCCCACGCTGCTGCCAGTAGGTCAGGAACCGCGCCACCGGCTCGCGACCCTGCATGACCGCATCGTCGCCGGTCAGGAAATCGGTGAGCTGGCCGGCGCCGCCCGAGGACCGCAGACTGCGGGTGAGCAGCAGGGGCGCGGTGGCCTCGTTGACGAACGCGGCGAACATATCCGCCAGTGCGCCCACCGGTCCGGATGACCCGTGCATCGCATCGGCCACGATCGTCGAGACCCGGTGCGATTCGGCCATCAGCGCGTAGCGCAGGATCGTCGATTTCGTGCCGAACCGCCGGTACACCGTGGCGACCCCGACACCGGCGGTTTCGGCGATCCGGACCATGGTGGTGTCGTCGAAGCCGTCGGCGGCGAAACAGTCCCGGGCGGCATCGACGATTGTGCGTGATCGGGTATCCAACTGCTGCAGTTCGGTCCACGGCGCAGCGGCGGTCTCCATTCGCACCAGCCTACCGGCCCGCCACGCGGCGGAATGATCCCTGGGCCTCGGTGTTCTGGTGCGTGCACGGCCCTCGGTGATAGCCTGAAGGTGGTTGAACTATCATTTCCCACTCTTTCCGAGGTGACGACATGGCGAACAACGCAACGGTGCGCACCGCCGAAAAGTCCACCGGCTCCACGATCCGGCCCGAGGTCTTGCGGGAGTTCCGCAAGCATTCCGGTAGCGTCCTGGCCGGTGTCTTCGCCGGAGCGGCCTTCGACCAGGTCGCTCTGGTGCCGGTGGCTGCTTCGGTGGACCGCACCGGCCGGTTCGCCGCCAATTTCGCCGACCGCGGTGTGCGCAGCGGAGCCTCGGCGATGATCGCGCTGTGGGGTGATTCCGACGACCGCCGCGCCGAGGCCGACTGGCTCAAACTGCGCCACCGCGATGTCCGCGGCACCGGGACGGCGGATTTCGGGGAGGTGAAATACAGTGCGCTGAGCCCGTTCACCTGGAAATGGATCGCGGTGAGCGGCATCTTCGTCGTACTGAACACCTTCACCCCCTGCACCGGCACCGCGCTGCGGCCGGAAGAGGAGGAAGCGGCCTACCAGCTGCTGCGTGCGGCCTTCGCCGATCTCGAACTCCCCAGCGCCGCAGGCAAATTGCCCGCCGATCTCGCCGAAGCCCGCGAATACTACGAGAAGATGGCGACCGAGGAACTGCGCGCCAATCCGTTCCTGGTGGAGAAGTTCGCCGGACTCACCCGGCTCCCGCTACCCACCCTGGGTCTGCCGTCGCCCGCCCGGCGGGCACTCACCCCGATGTGGCTGGTGGTGCGGCCGGTGGCGGGCCATGTGATCCAGGTGTGCTCGTCCAAGGTGATGCATCCGCGGGTGCGGGAGCTGACCGGTTTCGAACTGAAACCGCGCCACGACCAGGAATTCGCTCTCTACGTCCGGCTGCTGCAATGGGCCTGGCGCAATCTGCCCGACCGCGTGCTGCTCCAGCCACTGGCATACAACCGGTTCCGATACGAGAAGCTGATCCGTACCCTCCGCAGCTTCGGCCTGGAATCCTTCGCCGTCCCCGAGGACCGGCGCTGAACCGGGCCGTATGCCGCGACAACCGAGCCCTGGGCCGGTGCCGATCGAAGGCGTGGCCACCCCGGTGGTCGGTGCCCCCGTCTGCAAATCCGGTTCGCGTACCGGCTTCAGCTGCGGTGT
>NZ_JARWNW010000287.1 GCF_029868325.1 Nocardia carnea | reverse complement strand
GCCCCCCCCCCGGGGTTTTTGGGTTTCTCTTTCTCGCCCAGCCGGCGCGGGCGGCGCGCGGCGCCCCCGGCGCCCGCGGGGGGGTGCCCGGCGCGGCTTGGGGGGGGGGGCGACGGCGGTGCACCCGCCGCCCGTGATCTGTGCGCCCCGCCCGGGCTCGAGGCGGCCTCGGCGGCGCCCGAGAAACTCAGCGCGCCCGGCGGGCGGTCCGAGGACCGGTTCACCACTGCGTCCACCCTCCCCGTCGAATCGGTGGATATCTCCCGGCTGGGCCTGATCGAGCCCGGCGTGCTGAGCGTGGGGACCCTGTCGGACGCGCCGCCGAGTATCTGCGTGAACTCGGCCGGTTCGTTCACCGGGTTCGACAACGAACTGCTGCGGGCGGTGGCGGCGAAACTCGGGCTGCAGGTGAAGTTCTCCGGCACCGAGTTCGCCGGCCTGCTGGCCCAGGTCGCCGGTAAACGATTCGATGCCGGCTCGTCCAACATCACCACCACCGACGCCCGGCGCGAGCAGGTGGGTTTCACCAACGGGTACGACTTCGGCTACCACTCGCTGGTGGTGAAGGACGGGAGCCCGGTCGGCGGGTTCGACGATCTGGGCCCGGGGTCGCGGGTCGCGGTGGTGCAGGGCACCGTGCAGGACGAGTACGTGGTGAACGAGCTGGGCCTGGATCCGGTCAAATTCCCCGACTACAACACCGCCTACGCGAATGTGAAAACCGGCCAGGTGGATGCCTGGATCGCCCCCTCCGCGCAGGCAGACGGCGCGATCGCACCGGGCGATGCCACCTCGGTGGTGGAGAACTCGTTCAGCCTGGACAATTTCGCGGCCTGGGCGGTCGCGAAGAACAACCAGCCGCTGATCGACGCCCTCAATGCCGGCCTGGACGCGGTGATCGCCGACGGGACCTACGCCCGCCTGTACAGCGACTGGGTACCCCGCGAACTGCCGCCCGGCTGGAAACCCGGATCCAAGGCCGCGCCCGCTCCCGACCTTCCGGATTTCGCGGCGATCGCCGCCGAACGCGCACCGCAGCAACACAGCGATCAGGCGCCGAAATCCACGCTGGAACAGCTGCGCGACACCTTCTTCGACTGGTCGCTGTACAAACAGGCGTTCCCGGAGCTGTTCAAGACCGGGCTGCCCAACACCCTGATCCTCGCGGTCGTCTCCGGGATCCTGGGCACCGTGATCGGCATGCTGCTGGCGGTCGCGGGGATCGCCCGCACCCGCTGGCTGCGCTGGCCGGCCCGGATCTACACCGATATCTTCCGCGGGCTGCCCGCGGTGGTGATCATCTTGATCATCGGCCTCGGCATCGGGCCGGTCGCCAGCGGGCTCACCGGTAACAACCCCTACTGGCTGGGTGCGGTGGCGCTGGCCCTGCTCGCCTCGGCCTATATCGGTGAGATCTTCCGATCCGGTATCCAGTCGGTGGAACCCGGCCAGCTCGAGGCGGCCCGGGCGATCGGTTTCGGTTACCGGCAGGCGATGACGCTGGTGGTGATCCCGCAAGGCGTGCGCCGGGTGCTGCCCGCCCTGATGAACCAGTTCATCGCGTTGATCAAGGATTCCTCGCTGATCTACTTCCTGGGCCTGCTGGCGACCCAGCGCGAACTGTTCGCGGTCGGCCGCGATCTGAACGCGCAGACCGGGAACCTGTCCCCACTGGTCGCGGCCGGTCTCGTCTATCTGCTGCTGACCATTCCACTGACCCATCTGGTGAACTACATCGACCACCGGATGCGCACCGGACGCCCGGACCAGCCGATCGACCCGGTCGAACAGCAGACCATCACGGAAGGGCGGGGATAGCCGATGAGTTCCGCACTGACCGGTACCGGATTGCATCTGCGGCTGGGTAACAACCAGATTCTGCGCGGCGTGGACATCCACGTGGAGGCGGGCCGGACGACCACCGTGATCGGGCCGTCCGGGTCGGGCAAATCCACCCTGCTGCGGGTCCTCAACCGGCTCTACGAACCGGATTCCGGCGATATCCTGCTCGACGGTGAATCGGTACTGGCCGAACATCCCGACCGCCTGCGCCAGCGCATCGGGATGGTGTTCCAGCAGTTCAATCTGTTCCCGCACCGGACGGTCGCCGACAATATCGCGCTGGGCCCGCGCAAACTACGCGGGCTGAGCAAGGAGGAGGCGCGCGCACTGGCGATGGAACAGCTCGAGGTGGTGGGCCTGGCCGGTAAGGCCGATTCCCGGCCCGCCAATCTCTCCGGTGGCCAGCAGCAGCGGGTGGCGATCGCGCGGGCGCTGGCCATGAAACCCGACATCATGTTCTTCGACGAGGCCACCTCGGCCCTGGACCCGGAGCTGGTCAAGGGCATCCTGGCGGTCATGTCGGATCTGGCCGCGGGCGGGATGTCGATGATCGTGGTGACCCACGAAATGGGTTTCGCGCGCAGCGTTTCCGACCATGTGGTGTTCATGGACGCCGGCCAGGTCGTGGAGTCCGGCCGGCCCGAAGCCCTCTTCGACGATGCCGAAACACCCCGGCTGCGCCGCTTTCTCGATCAGGTGCTGTAGGTGTTCAGCGTTGCCGCCAGCTCAGCGGACCGGGCAGGTCGACGCTGTTCTTCCGCGTCCGGGAATTCCACGACCACGGTCCGATCTTTATCCCCCACGAGGACATACCCGACTGGGTGAAATTGAACTTCAGCGGTCCGAAGGATGTGCGTTTCCGGAACCTGATGGGCATGGCGACCTCCCTGACTCGGCCCCAGGATAGCGGTTCCGGGTGTTCACCCATGGCGTTCGCTCGCCCCGGGTGCCAGAGTGGACAGCGTGGGAATCTACCGCGATCGTTTCGTACCTCGTCTGGTCAACGTTGCCTGCGGGATGAAAGCGAACGAGCCGCTGCGTGAGCGGGTGTGCTCGGGACTGTCGGGCCGGGTGATCGAGCTGGGTTTCGGGTCCGGTCTGAATGTGCCGTACTACCCGGCGACTGTCACCTCGGTGAGCGCCGTCGAACCGGCCGACCTGGGATGGAAGCTCGCGGCCGGGCGGCTCGCCGAGGCCCGGGTGCCGGTCGAACGGGCCGGCCTGGACGGTCAGCGGCTACCGTTTCCCGAGAACAGTTTCGATACCGCACTGTCGACCTGGACCATGTGCACCATCCCCGATATCGACGCCGCCCTCGCCGAATTGCGTCGTGTCCTGGTGCCCGGCGGCACCCTGCATTTCGTCGAACACGGGCTTTCCCCGGACCCGAAGGTCCAGCGCTGGCAACATCGGCTGGACCCGCTCCAGCAGAAGATCGCCGGCGGCTGCCATCTGAACCGCGATATCGCCACCCTCATCCGGGCCGGCGGGTTCGAGATCCGCGATCTGGATGTCTTCAAAGGACAGGGGCCCGCGTTTCTCGACTCCCAATCGCTCGGAGTCGCCACGGCTGCGTGAACCGGCCGGGCGCCTGCCGGGTACGGCCACCGGATCCGGCGAACGATGTGCCGGGTGTGCTGCCTGCCCGGTCAGGGGAACCATTGGGTGCTCGCCCGCGTCGAAGGTAGAAAGGACCCGACGCGGACAAGACGCGCACGACGAGGAAAGGCAACCCGATGGGTAGTGAGGATCGCGCGGCCACCCAGGCAGCCGGCGAGATCCTGCGGGAGAGCGTGGACGAGCTGATGGCCACGTTCGAACGGCAGCGCGCGGAAATGGCGGAGGTCGAGCAGCGGCTGGCGGCGACCACGGTGACGGCCTGGTCGGCGGACAACCTGGTCCGCGTCGATGCCAATACCGCCGGAGTCCCCGTGGATGTGCAGCTGACGCCGGAGGCATTCAAACGGTCCACGCCCGAAAAGCTCGGGCGCTCGATCCTCGAAGCCGTGCAGAGCGCGGCCCGGCAGGCCACCGAGGTCTCCCGGCAGGCGTGGGCGCCGCTCACAGAGCTGGCCGGCGATATCCCGGACCTGCCCGATATCGCCCCGGGGATGCCCAGTATCAAATCCGTAGTCGACAACCTCTTCCCCGACCCGGTCACCGATCCCGTCCCGGCGGAGCCGATGAACGACGAGGACGAAGACGAATACTTCCGCAACCGCGGCTACCTGGACGGTGGGAAATGAGCCAGATCAAGGTCGACGAAGAAGCCCTGCAGGCGGCGCGTCCCGCCATCGCCAGAGTGGCCGATCAGATCGCCGACGCGGTGAACGCCGCGCTCGGCGTGATCAACGGCGAGGGCGAATGCTGGGGCGGTGACGAGATCGGCCAGAAATTCGCCGAGACCTACAAACCCGGCGCCGAGGAAGGTCTTACCGGGTTGAACCTGCTCAACCAGGCGGTCAACGGGGTCGGTGACGGTATCGGAGCCGTCGCGACGAATTTCGGCAACCAGGACGACACCAACGCCGCCGCCCTCAACGCCGTAGCCCCCGAGTAATACGCTCCCGGAACCGCGCCCACATCGGCGCTGCCGGGTTGTCAGCGCAGCCCGCACTGACGACCGGCACCTGCCTGCGAGGTGGTCGCGACCCGCGAATTTCCCGAGAGGGGGCGCACCGGATCAGGTGCTGGAGTCGGGGATACCCGGTGGAGTATCCCGCTTGTCCCGAAGGGCCCGGCGCACCGAACCGGCGCAACTCGCCGCCGCGGCCACCTCGGGCAGACACGACGGAGCGCTGGTGACTACTGCGCCGCGGGACAGACTGTGGGCACGGCACCCGCCCCCGCGTCTCGCGACCTCCACCGGGCCCGCGCCCTCCGCAGATCAGGTGAGACAGCCCGGGCCCAGCAGCGCTTTCAGATCGCCCATGAGAGCCGACGACGGTTCGACCCGGAGGCTGTCGTCGAGTTTGAGCAGGGTGGTCTTCTCCCGGGCGCCCACGTGCCGCACGTGCACATCCGAGGTGCCCGGGTGCCGGGAGAGCACCCGCTTCAACTCGCTGATCTTGTCCCGGGTGCACATTCGGGTGGAGATCGTCACCGCCAGTGGTTTCGCCACCCCGATCGCGGACAGGTCCGGGACGGCGAGATCGTTGGCGATAAGCGAAATCCGGTCGTCGCGCATGGAGACCCTGGCCTTCACCAGCACCACCGCGTCCTCCACCACATCCATTCCGTAGACGGAGTAGGCCTGCGGGAAGAACAGCACCTCGATACCACCGGTGAGATCCTCGAGCTGCGCCGAGGCCCAGGCCAGGCCGTTCTTGTTGATCCGGCGGTTCACCGAGGCCAGGATGCCGCCGACGGTGACCTGGGTACCGTCCTTGATATCACCCTCGAGAATCGCCGGGATCTGGGTATCGGCCGCGGCGGCGAGAACATGGTCGATTCCGTTGAGTGGATGACCGGAAACGTAGAGGCCGAGCATCTCCCGTTCCAGCGCGAGGCGATGTTTGGAATCCCATTCCTCGTCGGGCACCTTCACATCGAATACCGAGGACATGGATTCGTCGCCCTCTTCGCCCATACCACCGAAAAGGTCGAACTGGCCGATGGCCTCGGCCTTCTTGGTGGACATCACCGCGTCGATGGCATCGGAATGCACGAGCATGAGCCCCTTGCGGGGATGGCCCAGATCGTCGAAGGCGCCCGCCTTGATCAGCGATTCGGTGACCTTCTTGGTGCAGGCGATCGTATCGATCTTGTTCAGGTAGTCGGAGAAATCGGTGAACTTCGACTTCTCCGCGCGCGCAGAGATGATGGACGACACCACGTTGGTACCGACATTGCGGACCGCGCCCATACCGAAGCGGATATCCGTGCCGACCGAGGTGAAGTTGTGCTCGGATTCGTTGACATCCGGCGGCAGCACCGTGATCCCGAGGCGCCGGCAATCCGCCAGGTACACCGCGGCCTTGTCCTTGTCGTCGCCGACGCTGGTGAGCAGCGCGGCCATGTACTCCGCGGGATAGTTGGCCTTGAAGTAGGCGGTCCAGTACGACACCAGGCCGTAGGCGGCGGCATGTGATTTGTTGAACGCGTATCCGGCGAAGGGGAGGATGGTGTCCCACAGCGCCTTGATGGCGGCCTTGGAGAAACCGTTCTCCTGCATACCTTTCTCGAAACCCTCGAACTCCTGCGCGAGGACCTCGGCCTTCTTCTTGCCCATCGCGCGGCGCAGGATATCGGCTCGTCCGAGCGAGTACCCGGCCACCTTCTGGGCGACATGCATGATCTGCTCTTGGTAGACGATCAGACCGTAGGTTTCGCCGAGGATCTCGCTCAGCGGCTCCTCGAGTTCCGGGTGGATCGGTTTGACCTCTTGGCGCCCGTTCTTGCGGTCGGCGTAGTCGTTGTGCGCGTTCATGCCCATCGGGCCGGGGCGGTACAGCGCGCCGACGGCCACGATGTCCTCGAAGGCGGTGGGCTGCATACGGCGCAGCAGGTCGCGCATCGGCCCGCCGTCGAGCTGGAATACGCCCAGGGTGTCACCGCGGGCGAGCAGTTCGAAGGTTTTCGGATCGTCCAGCGGCAGCGCGTCGAGGTCGATATCGACACCGCGGTTGGATTTGGCGTTGTCGATCGCGTCGCCGAGCACAGTGAGGTTGCGCAGGCCGAGGAAGTCCATCTTCAGCAGGCCGATGGCCTCACAGGACGGATAATCCCAGCCGGTGATGATGGCGCCGTCCTGAGCCCGCTTCCATACCGGGATGGCGTCGGTGAGCGGCTCCGATGACATGATCACCGCGCAGGCGTGCACGCCCGCGTTGCGGATCAGGCCCTCCAGGCCCTTCGCGGTGTCGTAGATCTTGGCGATATCCGGATTGGATTCGATGAGGGTGCGGACCTCGGCGGCCTCTTTGTACCGCTCGTGTTCGGGATCGGTGATCCCGGCCACCGAGATATCCTTGGCCATGATCGGCGGCGGCAGCGCCTTGGTGATCTGGTCGGCGATCGCGAAACCCGGCTGCCCGAACAGTACTCGGGCCGAATCCTTGATGGCCGCCTTGGTTTTGATGGTGCCGAAGGTGATCACCTGGGCGACCCGGTCGCTGCCCCACTTCTCGGTGGCGTAGCGGACCATCTCACCGCGGCGGCGATCGTCGAAGTCGATATCGATATCGGGCATCGATACGCGCTCGGGGTTGAGGAACCGCTCGAACAGCAGACCGTGCGGAAGCGGATCGATATTGGTGATCTTGAGTGCGTACGCGACCAGCGAACCGGCCGCCGACCCACGGCCGGGACCGACCCGGATACCGACCTCGCGGGCATGGTTGATGAGGTCGCCGACGACCAGGAAGTAGGCCGGGAAACCCATCTCCAGGATGACGCCGATCTCGTAATCGGCCTGGTCGAGATACTTCTGCGGAACGCCGTCCGGGAAGCGGTACTCCAGCCCGCGCGCGACCTCCTTGCGCAGCCACGACGCCTCGGTCTCGCCCTCGGGGACCGGGAATTTGGGCATCCGGTCGCGGTGGGTCCAGATCTCCTCGTAGGATTCGACGCGTTCGCCGATCAGCACCGTGTTGTCGCAGGCGCCGGGCACCTCGGCATCCCAGAGTTCCCGCATTTCCGCGGCCGATTTCAGGAAGTAGCCGCTACCGCCGAATTTGAACCGATTGGGATCCGACAGCGTTTTACCGGTCTGGATACACAGCAGCGCTTCGTGATTGGTCGAATCGGATTCGTGCACGTAATGGCAGTCGTTGGTGGCCAGCGGCGGGATACCCAGCTTCTTGCCGATCTCGATCAGGCCGGAGCGCACCCGCGTCTCGATGGACAGACCGTGGTCCATCAGCTCGAGGAAGAAGTTGTCCTTGCCGAAGATCTCCTGCCACTTCGCGGCGGCTTCCAGCGCCTCGCGCTCGTGCCCCAGCCGTAACCGGGTCTGCACCTCGCCGGACGGGCAGCCGGTGGTGGCGATGATGCCCTCGGCGTGCGCGGCGATGAGCTCCTCGTCCATCCGCGCCCATTTACCGAGCTGGCCCTCGATACTGGCCAGCGACGACAGTTTGAACAGGTTGCGCAGGCCGGTCGCGTTCTCGGCCACCATGGTCATATGGGTGTAGGCACCCGAACCCGAGACATCGTCGCTCTTCTGGCTCGGATCGCCCCATTGGATACGTTTGGTGTCGAACCGGGAGCCGGGCGCGATATAGGCCTCGATGCCGATGATCGGTTTGATCCCGGCCTTCGTCGCCGAGTTGTAGAACTCCGCGGCACCGTACATATTGCCGTGGTCGGTCATCCCGACCGCGGTCATACCGAGGCGATCGGCCTCGGCGAACAGCGGCGAGATCTTGGCGGCACCGTCGAGCATCGAATACTCGGTGTGGTTGTGCAGATGAACGAATCCGGACGAGGCCAAGATCTGTCCTTCCTCCCAGTGGCTCGGCGGGGGTTGGTGTAGCGAGTTTATGCGTACGCACCGACAGCTTCGCCCCCGGATCGGCGTGCCAGGCGGGAACCGGCGTGTCGCTTCCCCGGTGACCTTGCGGCACCGCCGAATCGGCCACCGGCGCGGCCGGACGCTGGTAGGGTCGGGCCGCGTCACGATCGGATCAACCGGAGGTTCGGAGGTCCACCTGCACCACCACGGCCCGGACCACCGAGGATCGACCCCGCAAAGCCCACGAACGACCCAGCGAGGTGAACGATGACAGCACGTACGACCGCGTTCGCCCTCCCGGCGGCCGCGACGGCGCTGACGGTGGGGGTGCTCACGGCCACCGCGGCACCCGCGGCGGCGGACGGCGGCTCGTTCCAGCCCGTCTATTCGCTCGCCCAGGGCGCCTGCGTCGCCCAGCTCGACGCCTCGGTCACCGGCGACGCCTATCCCGAGCACGCGGCTTTCACCGTTTCGACCATCATGTTCGGCGTCGGGCCGTGCACCCTGCCGGTGACGCTGAACTGGCGCAATCTCGATACCGGGGCCACCGGATCGGTCACCCGGACCGCGAACGGGCCCGGGCATTGGATGAACGACGGGCGCTCTGCGCTGTTCCACCCCGGCGTGGGCCGGTTCACCGCGACCGTCACGGTCGGCGCGGCGCACGTACCCGAACCCGGTTCGGTGGACTTCACCGTCACCGAGTACCGGGGGTGAGCGGCGGCCCCCGATAGCGCGAAGCGCACTGGTCAGGACCGGCCTACCCAGCCGGTGATATCTCCCGGCCGACCCCGCTCCCCGACTCACCGGTCCCCTCGTATGCCGGCTCGCCGGCCCGGGCCGGTTATCGCCTCCGGAGAAGGTTTCCCGCAGCAATGGCGGTTGCTGCGGGAAGCGTGAGACGATGACCGGCCCCGGCCGGCGAGCCGGCGGTGGTGCAGGAGAGAAAGGGTGGCCGGATGGCCGCGACCGTCGTCGCGATCTGTGCTTCCGCGGCGCTGCTCGCGGTGGCGCTGCTGGTCTGGGCCCGGCCGAGGCGGATGGTCACCACGCCCGCGGAACGCGCGGTGCATGCGGCACTCCACACTGCTTCGCTGGCGGCCCGGTCCTTGCGCCGCGGGCTCACTGCCGCCTCGGCCCTCGACGCCGTCCCGCATCTGCGGGCGCTCGTCGGGGCCGAAGGGCTCGGAGTGACCGATCCCGACGGTGCACTCCTGGCATGGGATGGCGCGCATCACGTCGCGGAGGACGAGTTCACCGCGGCCGTCCGCGAAGCCATCGCGGGTCAGCGGCCGGTACTCGTTCATCTGCCCGATCCCGAGCGTCCGGGCCGCACACTGGTGGCGCAGCCGCTGCTCACCGACAGCGACGCCGTGGCGGGAGCGCTGGGTATGGTCACCTCTGCCCGGCCGGGCCCCGGTACCCTCGGCGCGCTGGCCGAGGTGGCCCGCTATGCGTGCGGTCAACTGGAACTGGCCGAACTGGATGCGTCCCGGGCCCGGCTGGACCGGGCCGAGGTCCGGGCGCTGCGGGCGCAGATCAGCCCGCATTTCATCTACAACGCACTCAACACCATCGCCTCGTTCGTCCGCACCGATCCCGGGCGGGCCCGCGAACTCATCCTCGATTTCGCCGATTTCACCCGTTATTCGTTCCGGGTGGCCGGTGAATACACCGTGCTCGCCGATGAACTCAGCAATATCGAACGGTATCTCGAGCTGGAACGTGCCCGGTTCGGGCCGGCGCTGCAGGTGCGGTTGCGGATCGCGCCGGAAGTGCTGGGGGTGACACTACCGTTCCTCGCGCTGCAGCCGCTGGTGGAGAACGCGGTCCGGCACGGGCTGGCGGGCCGGCCCGGGGGCGGCACGGTGACCATCGAAGCGCTCGACGCCGGTACCGACTGCCTGATCAGTGTGGAGGACGACGGCGCCGGAATGGACCCCGAGGTGTTGCGGTCGGGGACGCTGGATGCCGCCGGCGATATGCGCGAGGCACCGCATATCGGACTGGCCAATGTGGACGATCGGTTACGCGCCGCGTTCGGCAACGACTACGGGCTGGTGGTCGATACGGCGCCGGGGGCGGGCACGAAAGTGAGTATGCGAGTACCGAAGTTCCGCCCCGGAATCCGGCCCTGAGCACCGGACGAGGCCGGGCCCCGTTCACCCTCACAGAACGGGGTCCGGCCTCCACACCGGGAAATCGACTGCCCCGCTTGCCCCCGCCCGGCCTCCCGGTGCCGGGGAAAGTGCGCGGCGGGCCTATACCCGCCCCCGTTGGGGCCGAGGAAACCGTGCACCTCACCGGCGGAGACCTGCAGGTCGAGACCGTCCAGGGCGCGAGTGCGGCCGAATTTCTTCACAGACCGGAGATATCGATCGCGGCTGTCATGGATGCACCCTATTCCGG
>NZ_JARWNW010000286.1 GCF_029868325.1 Nocardia carnea | reverse complement strand
GTGGGCACCTTCGGGCCACCAGCCTAACCGGTTGGGGGGGCGCCGCGCCCGTCGCCCACCCCACGGCTCCGGGGCGGGGGAGGGGCGACGCCAACGCCCAGCCGCGCCGATGTCAGGCCCTGGCTGGTGTCAGCGTGATGAATCGATATCTTCGTCGACGGCTTGACAGTGCTGCCTCTCGTCGGCTGGGTCAACCCGGCTTGCGGGTCGGAGCTGGGTGTTGCCCGCAGTGGCGCGGGATAAACACTGTTTACGACACATAGTCGTAGGCCCATCCAATTGATACGGTAATTCAGCGGGGGCAAGGCCCCGTTCACTATCTGTTCGCGCTGATTCCGAAGGGGCCCACTTACGTGTCCATAGCTGTATCCGCGTCCGTCGCGACCGACCATCTCATGCGTTTCCCCGGCCGCTTCGCCGACGCACTGCTGCCCGATCAGCTCGAGCATGTCTCGCTGAGTTTCCTCGTCGACGATCTGGTCGTCCGGCGGGGCGGCGTGGGCGGCAATATCGCCTACGCCATGGGTCTACTCGGCCGTACACCGCTGCTGATCGGCGCGGTGGGCCGCGATTTCGACGACTACCGCGCCTGGCTCGAGGGCAGCGGAGTCGACTGTTCGGCGGTCCGGGTCTCCGAGACCGCGCATACCGCGCGCTTCGTCTGCACCACCGACGAGGATATGGCCCAGATCGCCTCCTTCTATCCCGGGGCGATGAGTGAGGCCAGCGATATCTCGCTGACCGCGCTGGCCGAACAGCGCACCCTCGACCTGGTGCTGATCGGCGCGAACGATCCCGAGGCCATGCTGCGGCACACGGCCGAATGCCGCGAACTGCACGTGCCCTTCGCCGCGGACCCCTCCCAGCAGCTGGCCCGCCTCGACGGCGACCAGGCCGTCCAGCTCATCGAGGGCTGCACCTACCTGTTCACCAACGAATACGAATGGGGCCTGCTCAAGCAGAAGACCGGCCTCACCGAGGAGGAGATCGCTGCCCGGGTCGGAGTGCGGGTCACCACCCTCGGCAAGGACGGCGTGCTGGTGGTCGATACCGACGGCACCGAGGTGAGGGTCGAGGCGGTACCGGAGACGGCCAAGGTCGATCCGACCGGCGTCGGCGATGCCTTCCGGGCCGGCTTCCTCACCGGTCACACCTCGGGCCTGAGCCTGCAGCGCTCGGCCCAGCTCGGCTCGCTGATCGCGGTACTGGTCCTGGAAACCGTCGGCACCCAGGAATGGACGCTGGACGCCGACGCCGCCCTGAAACGGCTCGGTGAGGCCTACGGCGCCGAGGCCGCCGCGGAACTCGAACCGCTGCTGCGCTGAGCTGTCCGTACCGCACGCAGCGCCGGACCGTCGCGGGACCGGACGGCAGTCGGGTCCGGTCTTGTGCCCGGCCCGGGCGCGATAGGCGCAGACTCTGCGAGGACGCACTGCAGCGTATTCGCCGACCTGGTCGGGCAGGCCAGAAATCCAGGGCCCGCCCACACCACCGGGTATGGCCGAAATAGGCATCGCCCTGCACGGCACCGACCCGCAGCCGCGGCGGGGGGTGCGTTCGCGAACTGGATTCGGCCCCACCGTCACGACAGAGGCCACGTCACGACAGAGTGCGGGTGTCACGAAGAGCGCCGGTGTCGACGACTCGGTGGGAGCGTCAGGTACTTCCGCCGTCCGGCCTGCAGCCGGGCCGCTACTACGACGCAGTATTGCCGCGGGCCCGCCCCGGGGGGGTGGGGGGGGGGGGGTTTGGGGTGCGGCGGATCGGGTTTGGGGGGGAAGGGGTTTTTCGCGCCGGCGGGGCCGGCCCGCGGGGCGGTCTCCAGGCCGATGCCCCGGCTGCCGCCGGACATGATCATCGTCCGCCCGCGCAGTGGTTTGTCTCCCGTTGCCGTCATACCCTGCCCCTTTTGTCGTAGCGGCCGCCGCCCAGCGGTTCACCACATGGTCGGCGCATGCG
>NZ_JARWNW010000285.1 GCF_029868325.1 Nocardia carnea | reverse complement strand
TTTGTGTTACTTCCCTCGCAGATCTCCCCCGTCCCCCCCGTCCGAACTCGCACCGTGCGCCCCCGCCCCCCCCGCCGTTATCATTCGGTCCAGCGCGAACACGGTCTGGGGGGGCCGGTGTCGCGCGGTGGGGTTACTGCGGGGGCCGGGGCCGAAACCTTTGAGGGCCTCGTAAGACTCGGCTCCACCGTTGGTACGTCGGTCTTGCTGTGGGCCGCGAGCGACCCGCGACCGCGATCTCGTGTGCACAGTCCGCTTCAGGCACCCTGTTCCGTGGTCGTGCGGCAGCCTTGTGCATCTCCGGGGCCACCGCGGGCCCCTGGTTTCGGCGGTCCGCAACTACCTGAAACGTATCAGGTGAGTGGTACGAGCTCCGCTGCCGCCGCTGGGCACGTCCAGGGCGATCACCGGGGCTGGGGCAGCGGAACCCCACGCAGCCTACGGCGCGGGGAGGTGGGCGGATTTACTCCGGTCGACCGATATGTCCGCCTCTCCGGGTGCGCGGCCGCGACCGGTTCGGGCGTGTGGCGTCGCACGGTGGGCACACCCATAGACTCGGGGCCGTGAATCAGCTGACCGACTCGCGCCCGAGCGCGTCCTGGCGGCCGCCGCGTACCCGGTCGAGCCCGGCACCGCTGCGACCCGCACCGGATTTCGGTCCCACCGATACCGTGCGCGGCTGGGTGGTCAGCCTCTTCCTGACGGTGATCGCGGCCGTCACGCGGTTCACCATGCTCAGCTACCCCACCGACGCGGGCACCCCGGTCTTCGACGAGAAGCATTACGCGCCGCAGGGATGGCAGATCCTGACCGGCGGTATCGAGGACAACCCCGGTTACGGGCTGGTGGTGCATCCACCGGTGGGTAAGCAGATGATCGCGCTCGGTGAAGCGTTGTTCGGTTACAACGGCTGGGGGTGGCGGTTCACCGCGGCGGTCTGCGGCACCCTGCTGGTGCTGCTGGTGATCCGGATCGTCCGGCGGATGACACGATCCACCCTGCTCGGCGCGTTCGCCGGAATCCTGCTGATCGCGGACGGAGCGAGTTTCGTCTCCTCGCGAATCGGCATGCTCGATATCTTCATCACCTTCTTCGTCACCGCCGCCTTCGGCTGCCTGATCGTCGACCGCGACCAGGTCCGGGCGCGCCTGGCCCGCGCCGACGCCGACGGCCGGATCGCGGAGACGCCGTGGGGGCCGCGACTGGGCGTGCGCTGGTGGCGGTTCGGCGCCGGGATCCTGCTCGGGCTCGCATGCGGGACCAAATGGTCGGGGCTGTATTTCATCGCGGCATTCGGCCTGATGAGTGTGCTGTTCGATCTGTCCGCGCGTCGCGCCTACGGTGTGCGTAAACCGCTGTTCGGCACCGCGATCCGCGATATCGGCCCCGCGCTGTACGCGCTGGTCGTGATACCGCTGGGCGTCTATCTGGCCAGTTACGCCGCCTGGTTCCGGGAGGAAACCGCGGTCTACCGCTATATGGCCGGTAACCCGTCGGCTCCCGAGGACGGTATCGGCACGGGCGGTTTCTGGTCGCACCTGTTCCCCGATGCCCTGCGTTCCCTGTGGTACTTCCACTCCCGCACGCTCGGCTTCCATTCCGAGCTCACCAACTCGGCGGGCAACCATCACCCGTGGGAATCCAAACCGTGGACGTGGCCGATGGGCTTACGCCCGATGCTCTACTACTACGCCGACGACGGGGTCACCGGCTGCGGGCAGAGCGAATGCGTGAAGGCCGTCATGCTGATCGGCACGCCGGCGCTGTGGTGGGTGGCGCTGCCGGTGCTGATCTGGGGGCTGTGGCGCTGCGTGGTGCGCCGCGACTGGCGTTACGCGGCCGTGCTCACCGGATACGGCGCGGGCCTGCTGCCCTGGTTCCTCACGCTGGACCGGCAGATGTACTACTTCTACGCGGTCGCACTGGCGCCGTTCCTGGTGATGGCGCTGGCTTTGGTCTTCGGCGATATCCTCGGCACCGCACGGCGAGCGGCCGCCCGAGCTCCGGGCGGCACCGGTTCCTTCCTCCCGCCCGAACCCAGCGAACGGCGCAGTCTGGGACTGCTCGCGGTATGCCTGTATCTCGCCCTGGTGATCGCGAATTTCATCTGGTTGTGGCCGATCCTGACGGCCCTGCCCATCACCACCGGCAACTGGCAGGATCACCTCTGGCTACCCAGCTGGCGCTGAGACCGGCGTAGGTCAGGCGATCAGGGCGGTTTTCACGTAGTGGAGGGCGGCGGCGCCGTCGAGCCCGAGCCGGCGGATCGTGGCCACGTATTCGGCGGCGGCCCGGCCGGCGGCGTCGGCGGTGGGGTCGCCGGAGGAGGCGATGAAGGTGCCCAGCCGGCCGCGGGTTTCCAGGACCCCGTCCTGTTCCAGTTCCCGGTAGGCCCGGGCCACGGTATTGGGTGCCAGACCCAGTTGCGCCGCGAGCGCACGCACCGTCGGAATCTTGGTTCCCGCGAGGAGTTCACCCGCGCGGACGCGGGCGATAACGGCCAGACGTAGTTGTTCGTAGGGTGGGACGCCCGAATCGTGCGACACCGTGATCTCGAACATGCGTCCGTTCTTACCGCATCCGCCCGCTTTTCATACGCTATCCCGGGCAAGTGGGCAGGAAAGACAGCGTGGGCCGCCGCGGCCCGAGCCCAACTCCGAACCGGGTATGCGCAGCACCTCGATACCGGAATCCTCAAGCCGCGCATTGGTCATCTCGTTGCGTTCGTAGGCGACCACCACGCCGGGGCCCAGGGCGAGCGTGTTGTTCCCGTCGTCCCACTGTTCGCGTTCGGCGGTGACCCCGTCCGTTCCGGTATCGATGACGCGCAGTTTGCCGATTCCCATCGCCGCAGCGGCGGCGGGCAGGAACGGGTCGGGCCCGGTGACCACGCAGCTGTCGGTATCGGTGCGGCGGATCGTGTACGCGGTCAGGGTTTCGCGCACGCCCGGATACATCACGACCGCGTCCGTATCGACCATGGTGCATACGGTGTCGAGGTGCATGGTGGCGCGGTTCTGCGCGATCGGCGCCACCAGCACGGTGTGCGCGAGACCGTCGTCGAACAGGCTGCGTGCCAGGGCTTCCGCACCGGCCGGGGTGGTGCGCTCCCCCACGCCCACGGCCACGACCCCGGGCGCCAGCAGCAGCACATCGCCGCCTTCGATGGGCGCGGTATGCGATTCGTAGGCCCGGCGGACCCCGAGGAACCTCGGGTGGAAGGCATAGATCAGATCGGTCAGCGAGGTTTCCCGCGCGCGGGCGGGCAGCGCGAGTGCGGTGATCGCGACCTTGGGCCCGACCCAGAACGACGAGTCGCGGGTGAACAGGAGATTCGGCAGCGGGTCGATGACGAAATCGCCACCGTGGTGCATGCGGCGGACGAGGGAGGTGTCGTCGGCGGCGAAGGGCAGTTCGTCGAAGGTCATCCCCGCCATCAGGATTCGGGCGAGGTCGGGGGCGGGCACGCCGCGCAGCTGGGCGGCCAGTTCGGCGGCGAGCGAATGGCCGAGGCGGCGGGCGTGCACGGCCGCGGAGATGCCCTGGATACGCGCGGCGCCGCTGACCGCGAGGGTTTCGGCGAGCAGGTCGGCGAGCAGCAGTACCTCTACCCCGCGGTCGCGCAGCACCGCGGCGAAGGTGTCGTGTTCCTGCTGGGCGCGTTCCACCCAGGGGATGGCGTCGAAGAGCAGTTGATCGTTGTTGCGCGGGGTGAGCCGGCGCAGCTCGTCGCCGGGCCGGTGCAGCAGTACCGCGCGCAGGTCGCCGACTTCGCTGGTCACCCCGAAGGTGGGGGCCGGGTGGCCGGGGTCCCGTTGCCGGGTATCGGATGTGGCATCTGATCCCATGTCCCGACAGTAATGCGCGCGGCGGCCGCCGGCATACACGCGGGCACCTCGTTCGCGGCATATTTGCCCCGGATTCCGCCCACAAGGCCAGCAACCCTGAAGTATGGTTGAGGATGACGGAGGAGGGCGGATGCCGACAGCGGATTGGAAAACCAAGGAGCTGACCCCGGGTCAGCTCTCCGAGCGTAGCGGAGTCGCAGTGTCCGCGTTGCACTTCTACGAACGGGAAGGACTTATCTCCAGCCGCCGGACCAGCGGAAATCAACGCCGCTACACCCGGGAGACGCTGCGCCGGGTGGCCTTCATCCGCATCTCCCAGCGGGTCGGCATCCCACTGAGCGAAATCCGCGGTGCGCTGGATCGTTTGCCGGAAGGTCGCACGCCCACCCGGCGCGATTGGGAAACCCTGTCCACCGCCTGGCAGGCCGATCTGGACGAACGAATAACTCAGCTGGTCCGGCTACGGGACAACCTCACCGGATGCATCGGCTGCGGCTGCCTGTCGCTGGGTAGCTGCAAACTGGTCAACGAACACGACCGGCTCGGCGCCGAAGGTCCCGGCGCCCGCGTCCTCGATGTGCATCTGAACTGCCCCGAACCGGGCGTGTGCGACGACCCCGGCGATCCGCTCAGTGTGCTGCCGGAGAATCCGGATTCGGCGTGCTCGCTACCGCCCGATCCCGATTCACCGACTGTTTCAGCGTGCTGAACTGCCGGTTGGCCTGCCGCATCAGCAGTTCGTAGGGGAAGGCGAACTTCCGCTTCCACCAGTAGCCGAAGCGGATATCGAAGGAGCTGTACACCAGGAAGCGGTTGCGCTCGATACCCTTCAGGATCGCCGCGGCGACCTTCTCCGGTGGTACGGCGTGCCGGGTGAACAGCGAGGTCACCCGCTGCACTCGCGGATTCTCCTTGTCCACGCCGACCAGGTCGAAGGTCCGCACCAGCGGCGTGGCCACCGCGCCCGGCGTCACCAGATGCACCGTGATTCCGTGCTCGGCGAGTTCGAACCGCAGTACCTCCGACAAGCCGCGCAGGCCGTACTTGCTCGCGCTGTAGGCGGCATGCCAAGGCAGTGCCAGCAACCCCGCCGCCGAGGAGACATTCACCAGCGCACCCGGCTGCCCGGACCGCACCATCGGCGGAACGAACCGTTCGATGACATTGATCGGCCCGAGCAGATTGATATCGACCATCCGGCGCCAATGCCGGATCTCCAGACTGTCGACGGTCCCCCACACGGAGGTCCCGGCCACATTCATCACCACGTCCAGGCTGCCGAACGCCTCGTGCACGGCCGCGGAGAACTCGGCGACGGCGTCGTAGTCGGAGATATCGAGTGCCCGCGAGATGAGCACGGTCCCACCGGCGCGTTCGATCTCGTCGACCGTGGCGGCCAGCCCGCCGGCATCGATATCGGTGAGCACCAGGCGCGCACCGCGGGCCGCGGCCGCCAGCGCGGTCGCCTTCCCGATACCGCTGGCGGCACCTGTGACCAGTGTTTTCGCGCCCTGTACCGATTTCCTGCGGTTGACCCGCCCCATGCCGACTCCCGATCTACGACTGCGCTGTCGGCAGCAGCGTACCGAGACCGGGCGCGGGTGGCACGGCGGAGCGGCGGGGCACCGGCCTCGGGCGACCGTCCGCGCGGTCACAGATCCCACGGATCCAGTCCGAAATCGGGCAGCGCGTGGTCCAGATTGGACAATCGCTTCAGCGAGGCCGCGAGTTCGCCGCGATGCGCAGCGGTCGGCGCGGCGAAGTAGGCGCGAGCCGTGGCCAGATGTTCGGTGGCCAACTGGTGGGCGATGGCAGTGCGCGTATCCCGGCCGACCCTGTTCCATTCAGCGGGGTCGATATTCGCCCGCAGGGCCCGGTCGGAATCCCAGTGTTGCTGGACGCGGGCGATGAAGGAGCGGTCGAGCTGCGCTCCCGGGGCGGGGGCGAGGGTATGGCGGGCGAGACTGTCGGCATCGCTGACGGCCTGAGCGGCGAATGCCATTTCCGCGTCCGATCCGACGTGGTTGAGTACCGCGTTGCCCGCGGCAACCGCCTTCTGCAACGGCAGGAACCCGTACGGATTGCGGGAGCGGGTGTCGTTACGGGTCTGCCGCGCCCGCATATGGCGGTGGATCCGCTCGTGGCTCGCCCCGGCGTCGTGCAGTACCGCCGGCAGCGACTCGGCCGGTACCCGGTTGTTGTCGAGATACTTCAACGCCCGATTCAGACCGAGCTCGGTGTCGATACCGCCCCATTCGGCGGCTTCCCGGCGTGCCAGCATGCGCCAGTTCTGCCGGGCCATTGCCCGCCACCGGTGCGATTCCAACCGGCCGGCCGCCGACGCGATATTCGCCCGATCGTTGCGCATTCTGCCGGCGGCCAGCGGACTGAGCGGATTCACCGTGCGACCGAGCAGCCACGCAGTCAACGGTGAGGCGTTGACGGTGTTCAGCGCCGCCAGGCTCGCGATCGCTCCCATCCCGGAACCACCGCCCGAAGCTCTACCTCCCGCCGCGCCGCCCATCCCGAGCGCGGCCCCACCGGAGCCTGCCGGCGCGCCCTGGATGGCGAGCGCGAACCGGTTGGCAGCCCACGCCGAGCCACGCGTGAGACTCCTCGACAGACGGCCTATCTGGGATATCGCGACGATTTGCACGACCGCGGCGATCACGATCACGGCGACCACTCGGCCGTGGGCCTGCCGGAAGATATTGCCGAGCAGCAACAGGTAGATACCGACGAAAACGGTGTATGCGCACATGCGGGCTGCCGCGATACCCGAATTCACCAGGTTTCGCACCAGGAAGGACTGGGTCGGACCGTAGACGAAACCACCGGCGGCGAATCCGAATACGGCCATGAATGCCTGATAGATGGCATCGAGCGCCGCGCGTATCAGCCGAAAGGACAGCACCACCGCGAACAACAGCAGCACGGCCGCCGAGGCCAGGAGCACCAGTCCGGTGCCTATCTGGCCCACCCGCGCATGGGCGGAGGTGACCGCGGCGGTATCGCCACACGAGCCGAGTTCGCGCCGGGTCCGCTCGGGATCGCCCGCCGTCATCCCCGCCGACCACGCTGCGGCGCAGGCCGGCCGGTCGTCGACGATATGCCCGAAATTCCACACCTGCACCGGACGGCGCGCGAAATTATCGGCCATATCCCTTTGCAGAGTGCTCAACACCAGGTCCGGATTCCGCGAGTCCGACCCATCGAGGCCGGCGGCGACCGCCATACCCAGGTCGCGCCCCCGGGCCGGCAGGCCGTCCGATCCCAGGGCACCGGCCAGCGGAGCAGCCAGGAACAGCGGTCCCAGCACAGCCACGACCAGCATCGTCAGTATCTGGACCACGGCCCTGCTGTGGAAGCCGCGCACCGTGAACCAGGCCACGAGAAATGCCCCGATGCTCACCGCCGTAACCAGGACCGCGGGAGTGGCGAGCCGGTCCGCGAATGCGTTCGCTACGCCCTGCAATGCTTCGGCGAACAGGTCGAGCCAGGCGAAACTGAGCGCATAACCGACGAACCAGATCGCGGTCGTCACGATAACCATATATCCGACGAATTCGAGGCCGATCAGCGTCCAGACCATCGTTGTACCGGGATCGAGGAGATCGCCATGCGCGCCGACGAAGGTGTAATCGGCCAGCTGCACGCCGGCGGAATCGCGGATATTCATCCAGGCGACACCGTCCATCCGGCTCGGCGCCGCCCCACCCGCCCCATTCTGGGCCCTCGCGACCGCGCCCAGCCCGCCGGGGAAAACGGTGAGAATCGCTACCAGGAGGAGACCGCGGACGAGACGGCGCCGACGCGGCCCTGCCCATGCCGCCGGGAGTCCACGACCACCGAGAATGCGCACTGCAGCCGGTCCGCTAGGGCGCCGCGGTCGTCATACGTCCGGGTTTCGCGGGGAGCGCCCGCCGATCTGTTCTGCCGATCATGTCGGCATTGGTAATTACGTGGAATGAAGCTCAGCTGAACTGATAGTGGCGAATCGGGCCGGCCACGGTGAATTACGAAACAATATCGGGTGACATAGCCAGCGTTGAGAACACCACTAGAATGCGCGACGATAAACGCGGCCACCACCGGTTTTCCGAATTCTGCCGGGTATTTACCCGGCAATTGCCGGGCGACCGGCCGGTTTGCCGATTTCTGTACACAACGACGGGTTTACACCGCACAATGCGACGATCCACCGAAACCCGGCAGCCGGGCGGGCCGCCCGCACCGCCACCGGTTGATAGCATGGCGGATCCGGCCGACCACCCGGTCGGCTTGCCCACCAGGAGACATCTCGAAAGAGTCCTTCCATGCAGTTTGAAATCGTCGAGCGGGACGAGACGTGGGTGGCCGGACTTCCGGTACGCAGCCCCAAGCGCGCGCTCGGTGAACTACGCGACCGCGACCTCGAGGGCGCCTGGTCGTCGGTGCTGCATCACGAACTCGGCGGGCCGCTCGCCACCGCGTACACGGACTACTCGTCCGAGCTGGGGACCTACAACACCCAGATCGTCGGCTACGAATGCCACTCCTTCGACGAGGTCACCCGCGGCCATATGGTGGCACGCCTGCCGCGCGGTACCTATGCGAAGTTCTCCTCGGTGGGCAACTTCCCGCAGATCATGACCAGCCTGTGGACCCAGATCGCCTACGCCGAGGAGAACAACCGGATAAACCGGACCTTCACCGGCGATTTCGAGTTCTATCCCCACGCGTACAAGATCGATCTGTACCTGGCGGTCGAGGCCCGATGAGCTACACGATCGTGGTGCGCGGCGAGTCGGTGTACGCCGGCCTGGTGGTGCCGAAGGTGCGCCCCAGCTTCAAGGTCAGCAACAGCGAACTCATCGAGTTCCTCAAGGACCGGCTCAGCGAACGGGCGGCCGGATTCGCCGGCTCGGCCGAGGCGCAGCGACCGATGTACACCGTGTACGTGCGCACGCCCACGGGCACCTACAACGCCCTGGTGTGTTTCGAATACGCCGAACCGGGCGATTCCGCCATCGGTGATGTTCTGGTCCGGGTCCCGCGGGGCGTCTACGCGCGGTTCGTACCCAACGGCGACTACCACGATCCCGTCGAGGATGTCTGGGCGCAGGTCGACGATGCCACGGCGTCGGCCGAGATAACTCGCGCCTACCGCGAGGAGATCGAGCTCTGGCACGGTTCGGAATCGGTGGAGCTGTTCATTTCGATCGCCACGTGACAACGGCGGCGAACAGTTCGTTGCCGGTTGATAACTAACTCCGAACCAACCGGTCTCCCGGTAACCGGTCATTCTCGAACCACCTGGCCTGACCTGCGATAACAGTTGCATCTCGCGTCAGTTTTCGGAAGATTAACCAGAGTTCTGGTCAATTGTGTTTCGATGACGGATACTGCACTGGGCACGTCGGCGAGCCGGGGCGTCGGACGAGCTGCTGGACAACATATCCCGTACCCCCACCGGGTGTACGGCGAAAGAGTAGGAACTGTCATGACTGTCGAAACGATCGCAGTCGGCCAGGAAGACCACCCGCACCACGGCCGCGCTGCGGGGTTTCGCGACAACGTCTCCGGCTACGAAATCTGCGCCACCACCCCCGACCGCTCCCCCGACCTCTGGCACCGCTACCTGGCCGGTGCCCAGCAGACCTACCGCCATTTCGGACACGAACAGGCCCTGGAATACGACGCCGTCGCCGACGGTTCGTCGACCGCGCTGTTCTTCGCCGCCACCGACCTCACCGGTGCGGTGGTCGGCGGCCTGCGGGTCCAGGGGCCGTACCGGTGGGTCTCGGAGGTCGATTCACTCACCCCGTGGGCCGGGCGGCCGGGCGCGACGGACCTGAGTCTCATGATGGCGCGGCGTATTCCACGCGGTGTGGTCGAATCCCGCGCCGTCTGGGTGGCCCGCGACGCCGACCGCCGCAACGATCTGACCGCCGCGATCTCCCGGTGCATGGCGCACGCCCCGCGGCTGCTGGGCGCCCGCTACGGCTTCGCGACGGTCGCCTCGTTCACCACCGAACGGCACCGCGCGAGCGGCGGTATGGTCGCGCAGGCGATCCCGCCTGTGCCCTACCCGGACGAGCGCTACCGAACGGTGCCGATCTGGTGGGATACCAGGACCTATGATGTATTTGCTGACAAGTTGCAGTATTTGTTGATGCGTGGTGAACTTCGCGCTATGGGATTAGCTGAACCGAGGTCGTCGCGGTCGGTCCGGTCGCTGCGCCGCGGTGGGGAGGAATGCCGGTCACATGGTCGGTGAAGCAGATCTCGGAGTGGAATACCGGCCGCTGATCCTGAACCCGGGCGACCCCGACGACGAACGGGCGCTGGCCGGGCTGCGCAGCACACCGCATATCGAGATCAACGATCTGCGCGGTCTGCTCGCCACCGAGTTCGGCAGGCTCAACGATCCCCCGGAAACCGCCGAGGGCCCGGCGGACGACCGCTGGGTGTACTACCCGTGGCGGCGCAGCGTACTGGTCCTGCCGGGGCCGCGGACCTTCCGCGCGATCCGGCTCGACCGCAATCGCAACAAACTCACCCGTGCCGAACAGGAGCGGCTGCGCACCCTCACGGTCGGGGTCGTCGGGCAGAGCGTGGGGCATGCCATCGCCTACACGCTGGCCCAGGAGGGGGCGTGCGGCGCACTGCGGCTCGCCGATTTCGACGAACTCGAACTGTCGAACCTCAACCGGGTCCCCGCCACGCTGTTCGATATCGGCGTGAACAAGGCGATCGTCGCGGCGCGCCGGATCGCCGAACTCGACCCCTACCTGACGGTGGAGGTGCGCGGCGGCGGACTGGACCCCGATACCGTCGACGATTTCGTCGACGGGCTGGGCATCGTCGTGGAGGAATGCGATTCCCTGGATATCAAACTACTCGTCCGCGAAGCGGCCCGGCGCCGGAAACTGCCGCTGATCATGGAGACCAGCGACCGCGGCCTGCTCGATATCGAACGTTTCGACCTCGAACCGGACCGGCAGCCCTTCCACGGCCTGCTCGGCGATATCGCGGCCACCCGGCTGCGCGGCCTGTCCACCCGGGATAAGGCACCCTATGTCGTGGGGTTGCTCGGCGCACGCGATCTGTCCGCCCGGATGGCGGGCAGCCTGGTCGAGGTGGGCGAGACATTGAACAGCTGGCCGCAGCTCGGCGGCGATGTGGTGCTCGGCGCCGCCAGTGTCGCGACGGCGGTGCGCCGGATCGGCCTGGGCCGGCCGCTGCGATCGGGCCGCACCCGGCTCGATATCGAACAGGCCCTCGACGCCCTCGCCGACCCGGACCTCGATCTCGACGAACCCGCCGCCGATACCGAGACCGAGACCGCGCCCACGGCGCCGCTCGACCGGATTCTCGAATGTGCGCAGCGGGCGCCGTCCGGCGGAAATATCCAGCCGTGGTCGCTGCACGCCACGGACCAGGAGATCCGGATCACCCTCGATCCGCAGTACACCACCGCCATGGATACCGGCTACCGCGGCAGCGCTGTCGCCGTGGGCGCCGCGCTGTACAACGCCCGCGTCGCGGCCGCCGCCCACGATCGGCTCGGCCCGCACGAATTCGCCGAAACCCCGGACGCCCCGCTCACCGCGGTGCTCCGGGGGGGGGGGGGGGGCGGCCGGGGACGGGGGGGCGGGTGCGCGGGCGCGCGCGTCCGGCTCCGCGCCGCCCCGCCCCGGGCCGCCCCCGCCCCCCCCCCGGAGCACCGCGGTGAGCGGGGCGTCCGGGGTTTCGGCGAATTCGTGCGGGCCGAGCCGATCGTGGGC
>NZ_JARWNW010000284.1 GCF_029868325.1 Nocardia carnea | reverse complement strand
CCCCCCCCCTCCACCCCCCCCGCGGGGGGGGCCCCCCCCCCCCCCCCCCCCCCCCCCCCCTTCGAGCTTGTTCCGGCCGCCTGTCGCGGCGCGGCGTCAGACGGGGAGCTTGCGGAAGATCGGGCGCGGGATATGGCGCAGGATCATCATCACGTACCGGAACGCGCCGGGCGCCCAGATGAGCTCCTTGCCCTTCTCCGAGGCCGCGACGGCCAGCGCCGCCACTTCTTCCTTGTCCACCGTGAGCGGTGCCTCTTTGGCGCCGGTGGCCTTCCAGTGCTCGATCGTGGTGGTGGTACGCACCTGGCCGGGCCGGATCACCAGCACGCGCGGCCCGAACGGCCGCAGCGCCTCGCCCAGGCCCAGGTAGAAACCGTCCAGCCCGGCCTTGGTGGAGCCGTAGACGAAATTCGAGCGCCGTACCCGCTCACCGGCCGCCGAGGACATGGCGATGATCCGGCCGAAGCCCTGCGCCTTCATCTTTTCGCCGATCAGCACACCCACCGAGACGGCGGCGGTGTAGTTGATCTGCGCGATCTGGACCGCCTTGCGCTGATCCTGCCACAGTTCCTCGGCATTGCCGAGCAACCCGAATGCCACGATCGCCACATCGATATCACCCTCGGCCCAGGCCTTTTCGACAACCTCGGAGTGTGCGGCGGTATCGAGCGCGTCGAAATCGATCACATCGACCCGGCTCGCACCGGCTGCCTTCATCTGGGCGACAGCGGTATCGCGTAGCGGGTCACCGGGCACAACGGCCAGGACCACCCGGGCCGGGCCCTTCTTCAGGTACTCCGCACAGATCGCGAGGCCGATTTCCGAGGTCCCGCCGAACAGCAGAATGGACTGCGGATTGCCTACCGCGTTGATCACTGAAGCTCCAGCCTTCTCGCCATATCGGACATGAATACGCCTGTCGGGTCGACGCTGCGGCGCACCTTGATCCACTCGTCGATCCGGGGATACATCTGGTGGAAGGTTTCGGCGGTGGTGCGCGAATCCTTCCCGGTGTAGAGCCGGCCACCGAATTCCAGGACCCGCCGGTCCAATTCGGTGACGAACTCGTTGAGGCCGGGCACGATCGGGAAGTCCAGGCAGACGTTCCAGCCCGGCATCGGGAAACTCAACGGCGCCTGATTACCTTCACCGAAGTACTTGAACACGTTGAGGAACGAGTAATGCCCGCTGGCCTGGATATCGATGAGGATCTGCTTGAACTCCGCCACCGCCTCCGGCGGCACCACGAACTGGTACTGCAGGAAACCGCGTGAACCGTAGGCGCGGTTCCATTCGCCGAGCATATCGAGCGGATGGTAGAAGGCCGTCAGATTCTGCGGCTTCTGCCGGTAGGTCGCGCCCTTGCGATACCAGACCTCGGTCGCCAGCGTGAAGGTCTTGTTGTTGAGCAGACCGTTCGGGAACACATCCGGGAACGTGAGGAAGGTCTTACCGGTGAACCCGAGCGGATTCTTCTGCAGCTTCTTCGGCAGCTGGTCCAGCTTCGCCAGCGAACCGCGCGAAATCACCGCCCGGCCGAGTTTCGGCATCGGGCTCAGCGCGTCGAACCAGGCGGAGCTGTACTCGTACTTGTCCTCGGAACCGTCGCTGTGGAAGGCGATGGTTTCGTCGAGGCCCGCGGTCACATCACCGTCTGCGATGAAGTACGCGGTTTCGGTCGGGGTCATCTCGATGGTGGCCCGCAGGATGATGCCGGTCAGGCCGCAGCCGCCGACCGTGGCCCAGAACAGTTTGGCGTTCTTCTTGGGGCTGATGGTCTGTACGGTGCCGTCCGCGGTGAGCAGCTGCATCGAGCGCACATGGTTACCGAAACTGCCCGCACTGTGATGGTTCTTACCGTGGATATCGGAACCGATGGCGCCGCCGACGGTGACCTGCCGGGTGCCGGGCAGCACCGGGACCCACAGCCCGAACGGCAGCGCGGCCTTCATCAGCTGATCGAGATTCACGCCCGCGTCGACATCCACCAACCGGCTGTCCCGGTCGATCCGGTGGATCTTGTTCAACGCGGTCATATCGACCACCAGGCCACCCGCGTTCTGCGCGTTGTCGCCATAGGAGCGGCCGAGACCGCGGGCGATCACACCGCGACGCAGATGCGCCGGTTTGCCATCGTTGTCCGTGGCGACCTTGGCGACCGCTTCGGCGATGAGTTCCGGGTCGCTCGTCGAGAGCACCTCGGCGGTGGTCGCGGCGGTACGAGCCCATCCGGCGAGTTTCCGGGTGGTGGTGGGTAGCGCGAACCCGGTAACAGCTGTATCGGGTTCGCCGGCCGCCGGGGTCTCGGTACCGGCCGACTGGGTCGAGGTCGGAGCTTTCGTGGACATCGGGATAGAGGCTACTGCAACACGGCCGCCCCTGCGGCTGTGACTATGTCTTGGCCACCCAGACGTCCCGCGGGCGGGGTTCGGCAAGTAGATTTCGGGCGGTGGCCCCTGAAAGCAATGCTGTAAGCCGGGGACCCCGGGTAGCGCCGGGGGAAACCGGGGATACCTCCCTGTCGTCCGGGGACCAGGTGACCGCCGGTCTCGCGCCGGTGGCCCTCGACGAGGCGAGCACGCACATCGGCCTGAAGACGCAGCTGGTGCGGTTCGTGGCCACCGGTGCGCTCTCGGCAGTGGTCGACTTCGGGCTGTACTGGCTGCTGCTCGAGGTGGCCGGCCTGCCGGTGAATATCGCGAAGGCGATCGGCTTCGTCGCCGGCACCACGACGGCGTATCTGATCAATCGGCGATGGACCTTCAATGCGCCGCCCAGCCGGGCCCGTTTCATCGCTGTGGTCGTGCTCTATGCCCTGACCTTCTGCGTGCAGGTCGGGATCAACTGGGTGTTCTACCAAGCCTTCGACGAAGGGCTGTGGTGGCGGGTGCCGTTGGCTTTCGTGATCGCCCAGGGTACGGCGACGGTTATCAATTTCGTGGTGCAGCGCTTGGTCATCTTCCGGATCCGCTGATCCGGTCCGGCGCCGTTCCCGGCTCGGCGAGGACTTCCGAAACCGGGCCCGGATCGGCGTATCCCTGCCCGGCTCGGCAAGAAGTCCGGCGGTGCGCAGGTACGACGAAAACCCCGGTCGTCCGATGCGGCCGGGGTTGATTACCGTCGACTATCTGTTGTGCCTGCTCAGGCGACGCTGGTCAGCCGGCGCGGGCGCCGGGCGAGGGCGGTACGCACCGCCGCGCCGAGCGCGACCACCGGCGGGATCCAGCGGGCCTCGTCGGGGGAGACGCCCCAGCTGGCCGAACCCGCCGAGAGGTGGGTGGGCGGCAGCGGGATGCCGTCACCGTCGGTGTGCACCACCGCGCCGGCCGCACGCAGCGCCTCGACGGCGCGCTCGGCCTTGCGCATACCGGTGACCAGATGGATTTCGCGGCGCTCGGCGCCCGGAATCTCGATAACCGGACCGGTCAGGTTGTTCGCGCGCAGGTACCGGCGTACCGACGCGGCCAACTCCCCGGTGACCTCGACGGCGGATACGTCGGCATCGGTGATCAGGCACAGGCCGTTGGTCGTTTCGGCGACCGTCCAGCCACGCTGGACGTAGTCCCGCGCAGCCGCGGACTTGGCGCCCGCCGAGACGGAAGTCGAAAACGTCGTACGCACTGTCATCTCCATTCCCCGGTATAGATCAGCTCCGGCTTTCATGGGTCGTATCGGTGCCGGGTCCCCGTGGCGTTACGCCGTTCCAGCGAATTTTTTCGACTGTCGGGTAGGTCTCATTCCTCTCCACAGGGGAATAGCAGTGGCCGGCACCGCTATACCTGGTCACGGTCGGCTTCCCGGGTGGAATCCAGGGAGGATCCCGGTACGGCCAGTGAGTCAGTGGACGAATCCCCCGAGAACCGGCCCGGCGGCAGCCGGGGCGCCTGGGCCGGTGATTTCACCGGCACCGTGGGGCGGCCCATCACGGAACCGCCGCGCAGCGACACTACCGCCGAACCGGCGACTCGGCGAATCCGGCGGAAACCGCGCCGGAGGGCGGGTCCTGGGTAATGCTTCGACGCCGGTCCCGGATCGTCCGGGCGGTCAGCGGTCGCGCAGCCGCGGCGCTGCCGCGTCCTTCGGTGAACGGAGATAGGTGAGCCGCTGCCCGTCGCGACCGGCCGTCGGCCAGTCGATGGCCAGGTCCGGATCGAAGGCGTCCAGATCATGGTCGTATTCGGGGCTGTATTCGAGCGAGCACAGGTAGGTGAGGGTGGAATCGTCGGCCAGCGACAGGACGGCATGCCCGAGCCCCTCGGAGAGGAACACCGAACGCCGGTCGCGGTCGTCGAGCAGCACGCTGTCCCAGCGGCCGAAGGTGGGGGACCCGGCCCGCAGGTCGATCACCACATCCAGGAACGCGCCGCGCACGCAGGTGACGTATTTCGCCTGGCCGGGCGGATCATCGGTGTAGTGGATCCCGCGCAGTACCCCGGCGGCGGATACCGAGGTGTTGACCTGCAGCAGGTCGAACGGCCGGCCGGTGACCTTCTCGAACTCCGAGGCGCGGAAGGTTTCGGCGAAACAGCCGCGATCGTCGCCGTGGACCGTGGGACTGAAGACCCAGGCGCCGGGGACCGACATCTCACTGATCCGCATCTACCTACTCACCAACTCCGTCCGTGCTCGAGCAGATCGAGCAGATACTTACCGTAACCGGAGCGGGTCAGCGGGTCGGCCAGCAGGCACAGTTGTTCGTCGTCGATATAGCCCATCCGCCACGCGACCTCCTCCGGCACGCCGATCTTCAGACCTTGGCGTTCCTCGACGGTGCGCACGTAGTTGGCGGCGTCGAGCAGCGAATCGAAGGTGCCGGTGTCGAGCCACGCGGTGCCCCGTGCCAGCACATCGACACCCAGCCGGCCCGCTTCCAGGTAAGCCCGGTTGATATCGCTGATCTCGTACTCTCCGCGCGCCGACGGGACGAGTCCGCGGGCGATCTCCACCACATCGTTGTCGTAGAAGTACAGCCCGGGCACCACGTAGTTCGAGCGCGGGACCTTCGGTTTCTCCTCGATGGAGATCGCCTTACCGTCGGCGAATTCCACGACACCGTAGGCGCTCGGATCCGAGACCCGGTAGGCGAAGACGGCGCCGCCGTCGATATCGGCGAACCGGTGCAGGCTGGTTCCCAGGCCGGGACCGTGGAAGATGTTGTCGCCCAGCACCAGCGCGGCGGAGTCGCCGCCGATATGGGCGGCGCCGAGCACGAAGGCCTTCGCGATACCGTCGGGAACCGGCTGCACCACATAGCTGATCGAGATGCCGAACTGCGATCCGTCGCCGAGTAGCCGGGTGAAGGATTCGGCGTCCTCGGGGGTGGTGATCACCAGGATGTCCCGGATACCGGCCAGCATGAGGGTGGACAGCGGGTAGTAGACCATCGGCTTGTCGTAGACCGGGACCAGCTGTTTGCTCACCCCGCGCGTGATCGGATGCAACCGTGACCCGGTGCCGCCCGCCAGAATGATTCCGCGCATGTTCGATCAGTGTGCCAGCCCGGATGCGGCGGCGCTCGTGCGGCAGGCTCTCGGGCGTCCGGCGACCACGGGGAGGCGGGGCAGGTCCCGGACCACCGCCACCCGCGGACGGCCCGGCGACGGTGCGGCCGCGACACTTTCGGGCGCGGCGCCGGGTGCGGACGGCCCGGCGGCGGTTTCGTTCCGGCAACATCGGGTACTCGAAGGAAATGAGGGCGTTACATTTTCCGGTCCACGGCGAATTCGAACTTTCGACGCGGATTCGGTAGCGGCCCGATATCTGTGCCGGCGGTGTGGCCGGAGTTTTGCCTGTGAACCGACGCCCTCGTGATTCAGCGAGCTGTAGATGTGGTCGAGAGGGGAGAGGTTTTGTCGATTTCGGCATCAGAATCCAGAGTTCGGAAACCGGATGAAGAGTACAACCCGGATAAAGGTTACGTGGCCTTGCTGGGTTGGAGTTTGAATGCTGTGGAAGCGGTGGATCGTTTCGACCGGCGCTACGTTGTGGTGGCACCGGAGTGGGTGGCGGATTATTGCGCCGAAAACGGCATACCTTATATTCCCTGGAATTTCGAGCGGCTCAACGATCGGTCGATGGAAATCGCCGAGACATTACAGGATATGGGCGTGGACGTTGCCATCCCGATCTTCGAGGAAACCGTCGAATGGGCGGGTGCCATCAACTCGGTACTGATGGACAATCCGCGCCTTTTCGGGCAGGCCATGCTGTTGCGCGACAAAGCGCTGATGAAGCGGCGTGCGCAACTGGGCGGGATCCGCGTCGGAATTTTCGAGGAGGCACACGAACGCGATGATGTGATCCGTTTTCTGAAGCGAGTGAACCAGACCCTGCTGAAACTCGACGGCGACCCCAACGATCCCATTCACGTGAAGGCCTTCGACAAGGCCGGTTGTCTCGGACATCGCGTTATCCGGACCCCGGACGAGATCGATACGATCCCCGACGACGAGTTCCCCGTGCTCATGGAATCACATCTGGACGGCTGGGAATTCGCGGTGGAGGCCTGGATCCACAACGGCCGGATATGCTTCCTGAACATTTCCGAATATGTCACCCTCGGCTATTCTGTTTTCGTCCCCGCGACGCCCGAGCTGGAGAAGTTCCGGCCGGAGATCACCCGCCAGGTCGAACGGCTGGTGAAAACGTTCGATATCGAGTTCGGCTTCGTGCACCCGGAATACTTCGTCACCAGCGACGGCGAGATGTACTTCGGTGAGGTCGCCTACCGGCCGCCCGGGTTCAAGGTGTTCGAACTGCTGGAGCGCTCGTACGGGTTCAATGCCTACCATGCCCTCGTTCTGGCCTTCGACCCGAAGACCACCGACGAAGAGATCGAGAACTTCTTTCCGCGTGAAGTGGAAGATGCGAAAGGGCACGCCGGCTGCTTCGGGGTTTATCCGCGGCGGCGTGTGGTCAGTCAGTTGTCGGTACCCGAGGAAACCGAGGACCACGAATATTTCGAAACCCACGAGCTCGCGGAACCGTTGACGGAAAAGGTGACCAAACGTACCGCGTTCGGCAACCATTGGGGCCTGTTGTACTTCTTCGGTGACGACCCGTACACTTTGCGAGATCTGCTGAAGCGACAGGAAGAGCTCGATTTCTACATCTGATTCGTTCGGCGGTTTCGCGTATGAACGACCCGGGCCCGAAGGCGGTAGCGCAGCGTAACCACGCAGGGCCGTCGCTCATACGCCATAGGCACTGATCACGGGGAGGATCCTCATTTGACCCCACTCAGCGGCGACGGGGCGACCCTCGACAGACGGCTGGCCTTGCTGGATGACGCGACGCAGCTGCTCGCGGACACCAGCGATTTCGGCAAGCACCTGAAACTGTCGAGGGTTCTCGCGGCGCTGCGCCGAGTACTGCTGTTGCCCGGCGGCTGTGCGGCCGTACGGGCACGGGCGGCGCGGCTGGAATCGGCCGGGCTGTTCCGCGGTACGGATTGGGCGCAACCGCAGATTCTGATCCCTTCGCTGAGCACCGGTTCGCTGCGCAGCGCCAACGCCGACACCGTGGTGCTGGAGACGGTGAGCAATCTGCGGCTGCTGGCGGTGGCCAAGGGCGAGTACGTGCACCCGATGATCTCCGCCGAACAGGCGAACCATCATCTGTCCCAGGTGCTGGCCATGAACCTGACCCTGCTGTTCACGCCCCCCACCGAGGCGGAGCGGGCGCAGCAGGGCCGGATGGCCCAGGTTTCGCGGGAGCTGCTGCGCCATCTCGTCGAGGAGATCGGCTACGAGAAGGTGCTGGAGAACCTGGTCGACGAGATCTGGCGGATCCTGCGGCAGCGTCCGATCCAGGTGGAACCGGTGAAGCGGATGATCACCCAGATCGCCGTCGCCCGGACCAACCCCGATATCGACCTGGGCGCCGCCGGGCTCGGTGCCGACCGGTTGATCAGCAGCCTCTACGGCACCACCGAGGCGTGCCGGGAGGATCCGGGTGTCGAGGTCTACCGGGAGCGCCTGGAAACCATGGACGACAGTGCGCTGGCGTACGAGACCGCGGGTTTCGCCCGGTCCATGCACGACACCGGCCTGGTCTCCCCGTATCACGCGGTGCTGGTGCGTTTCCTGCTCGGCAAGGGGGAGTACCTGCTGGGGGAGGCGCTGGGCCTTTCCAGCACCGGCCGCGAATGCCTGCTGTGCTACCACGAACTGGTACGCCGTCTCATCGCCGACGCCGTACATGTCGAAACCGCGCAGTGCATCTACGGGATCGCCCTGCTGCTGGAACGCGGAATCCTCTATCAGCCACCGGTCGCTCCGGCGTTGTGGCGGCAGCTCGCGCTGCAGCTGTCGCCGTATTCGGCCGAACGGCTCACCCAGGCGTTCGGCCCCGAACCGGACCCGCATGCCCGCCTGCTCGCGGGCATGCTGTCCATCCTGGGGCTGCCACTCGGTGTCGGTCAGGGCGACAACCCCACCTGTCAGTCGGCCCGCGCGCTGTCGATGTGGGCCTACAACGACCCCGACTATCTGCTGCAGACACTGGCGTGGGCGGCGCGCGACGACGAGGTCGTCATGCATTTCGAGGGCCGGCCCATCTCCTCGCGCGACAGCGTGGGCGGGGTCGCCACGAAACTTCCGGTCGATCTGGACCCGGTGTCGCTGCTGGTGGTGCCGCATCTGGACCGTATCTATGCGGAAATGGGCCGGCAATGCGCCGATCGCGAGGGTGATCCGCACCGCTGGGTGAACCCGGAGTTCCACGGCTGGTGGTCGGGCCGGGGCTTCCGGATCAACGTCGATGTGGCCACCGGGCAGCTCACCGATCTGGACGAGTTCCTGCGCCACTTCTATGCCAGTTACCACCCGTTCCACAACGGCAACCAGCCGTTGATCCACCCGCAGCCGGCCGGGGTCGCGGTGACCGACAGCGCCGCGCGGTTCGTGGGCTGGCATGCGATCACCATCCTGCGGGTCGCACTGGATCCACAGGATCGGATGCGGGTCTATTTCTACAACCCGAACAACGACAGCGGTCAGGACTGGGGCGACGGGGTCGTGGTGGGCACGGCCGGCCACGGCGAACGCTTCGGTGAGGCGTCGCTGCCGTTCGAACAGTTCGCCTCCCGGCTCTATATCTTCCATTTCGACCCGCTCGAACCGGGTGAACTGGCCTCGGTGGACCGCACCGAACTGGACCGGGTCGTCGGCTATGTGCACCGCAGTTGGGGGGCGGATCGGCTGCCCGCGTGAACTGCGTACCGGGACGTAGAGTGGACGGGTGCGTCTTCTCGTGACCGGTGGGGCCGGGTTCATCGGAGCCAACTTCGTCCAGCAGACCGTCACCGAACGGCCGGAGGTGACGGTCACCGTTCTGGATGCGCTCACCTATGCCGGTAACCGTTCCTCGCTGGACCCGGTGGCCGACCGCATCGATTTCGTGCACGGGGATATCGCGGATCTCGACCTGGTCGACGAACTGGTCAGCGGGGTGGACGCGGTGGTTCATTTCGCCGCCGAATCGCATAACGACAATTCCCTGACCGAACCGTGGCCGTTCGTGCAGACCAATATCGTCGGCACCTACGCCCTGCTGCAGGCCGTGCGCCGCCACGATGTGCGCTACCACCATGTGTCCACCGACGAGGTCTACGGTGATCTCGCCCCCGGCGATCCCGCGTTCACCGAACGCACGCCGTACAACCCGTCGAGTCCCTATTCGGCGACGAAGGCGTCCGGCGATATGTTGGTCCGCGCGTGGGTGCGGTCCTTCGGGATTCGCGCCACCCTGTCGAACTGCTCCAACAACTACGGGCCGTATCAGCATGTCGAGAAGTTCATTCCACGCCAGATCACCAATCTGATCGACGGCGTGCGGCCGCGACTGTACGGCGGCGGACAGCAGATCCGCGACTGGATCCACGTGGACGATCACAACCGCGCCGTCTGGGATGTGCTGGAACGCGGCCGGATCGGCCAGACGTATTTGATCGGCGCGGACGGCGAACTCGGCAACCGCACCGTGGTCGAACTACTGCTGGCCGAATTCGGTCGCGCTCCCGATGATTTCGATTTCGTCACCGACCGTGCCGGGCACGATCAGCGCTATGCCATCGATGCGAGCACGCTCCGCGACGAACTCGGCTGGCGCCCCCGCTACGCGGACTTCCGGACCGGCCTGGCCGCCACCGTAGCCTGGTACCGGGACAACGAATCCTGGTGGCGCCCGGTCAAAGCGGCCACCGAACGCGCCTACGCCGAAGCCGGTGAACGGACCATCGCCGCCCCCTGATCTCGCGACTGGAGGCGGCGAAATGGACACCTAGGCCCAGACGTAGATGTGGTACTTCGCAACCGTCGCGACCAGCGCGATCGTCGCCGCGACCACGATCGTCACCGCGGCACCCCGCCCCGGCGCGCGGTCCTCGGGGCCGCGTAGCCGCAGCGGCATCCAGCGCAGCAACACCGCCAACGTCACGATGGCCAGCGGAATGAAGTACCGGCCCTGGACGCCGTCGATGATGTAGTAGCCGACCGGCGTGAACGACATGTACAGCGTTACGTAGATCATCGCGACACTGGCGGCCATGGTCAGCGCGACCACCAGTGTCCGCCGGAAATCCGGGTGGGCGAAGCGTTCGGCCGTCCCGACACTCACGGCGAGGGCAAGCAGGCAGGCCACGATCGCGGTGGCGGGCACGTTCACGTAGGCGAAGCCGAGTTCGCCGAAGAACTCGGTGAACCATTCGTGGTCGCGGCGCAGAATGCTTTCCCAGAAGGTTCGCAGGAAACCGAACGGGTCGGTCAGGATGCCGATCAACTGTTCGCCGGTATCGACCGTGTACCACTGGTGCTGCGGGCGCATCAGGCTGGTGCCCTCGCCGGTCGGTGCCGCGATCTTCATCCACACCGCGAACCCGGCGGCGCCCACGGCGGCGCAGGCCCAGGTGATCCACCGGCGCCACCCGGTCAGGCCCATTCGCTCGGCCGGAATCAGTACCACCAGCATGGCCAGCAGGATGTAGGTCGGTTTGCACAGCGGCAGCAGAACGGCGCAGGCCATCACCGCGCACGTTTCGGCGCGACCCAGCCGGTCCCCGAGGAACAGGCCTTTCACCAACAGTGCGGAGACCAGCAGGGCCAGCGCGTTGGTGAGGGTGTCGGCGGTGATGGTGCCGGCCTGGAACACCGCGATCGGCAGAACGGCCACGGTGAACGCCAGCCATTGGATGCGGTGCGCCCGCAGCGCCCACAGCGCGAAACCGACCACCAGCAGGTAAGAGGCCAGTCCGGCGAGCCTGGTGAGGCGTACCAGGGTGCCCGTATCGGCACCGACGAGGTCGGCGGCCCAGATACCGATTGCGTTCGGGATGTAGGGCACCGCCGAATATGCCGCGGTATTGGTGAACCACACCGTTTTCCGCTCATCGGTGACCGGTGCATCGCTCAGCCGCTGGTAGGTGCCGGGGTCGGCGACGAGGGGAAAGGGCTCACCCGGGTTGTGGGTGTAATCGTCGAGCGCGAAGCCCATGAGCGCCTCCACGGAGGCCGGTACTTCACCGCCGTAGGCGATACCGCGGTCGTCTTCGATTTCGGTGGGGCCCAGCCCGCCCTGCGATACCTGGTAGGCGCGGCCGAACTGGGTGAGTTCGTCGTGGCCCCAGAACGGTGGGCTCATCACCGCGAACACCAGGCCGAAGATCCCGGCGAGCAGGAGGAAGGCGACGGTCGCCGGGCCGGCCCGGTGGATCACGGCGCGACCGGCGCGGGCCGGAGCGGACAGGGGTTTGCTGCCCGCGGCCCGCTCGTTTGCGGCGGGACGGGTCTCGGTATCGGCGGTCAACGGACGTCCCCGGCCACAGGATCCGGCTGGGGTTCGCCGGTCGAAGCGGCCGGTTGCGCCGCGGTCGGCGCCTCATAGCGCAGGTAGATCAGCCGGGCGGCTTCGTGCCGGGAGCGGCGGATACCGTCCAGGATCAGGCCTGCGGTCCAGGCGAGGAATCCCACCAGCAGCAGTGTGCACGCCAGGAAGAGGGTGGGGAAGCGCGGCACGGTATGGGATTCGTAGTATTCCGCGATGATCGGGATGGTCAATACCACCGAGACGATCCAGCTGAGTGTCCCGAACAGGCCGTAGAACGCGACCGGCCGCTCGTGCCGGGCCAGGCCGAAGATCAGGGCGAGGATTTTGAATCCGTCGTGGTAGGTGCGTAATTTGCTCTCACTGCCTGCGGGCCGATCCCGGAAGCCGACGGGCACCGCGGCCTTGGGAACGCGCAAATGCAGCGAGTGCACGGTGAGTTCGGTTTCGATTTCGAATTCCCGGGATACGGCGGGAAAACTCTTGACGAAGCGGCGGGAGAACACCCGGAACCCGCTCAGCATATCCTCGACGTTTTCGCCGAAAACCTTGCCGACCACGCCGTTGAGGACTCGGTTACCGGTTTCGTGGCCGGCCCGGTAGGCCGATCCGCCCACATCCTGCTTCCGGACGCCGAGCACATGATCGAAGGGGCCGGAGAGCAGGGTTTCGATCATTTGCGGGGCCGCGGCCGCATCGTAGGTGTCGTCGCCGTCGATCATGAGGTACACATCGGCCTCGATATCGGCGAAGGCGCGGCGTACGACATTGCCCTTGCCCTTGGCCAGTTCCTTGCGCACGATGGCGCCGGCGGCCTGTGCCTTCTCGACCGTGGCATCGGTGCTGAGATTGTCGTACACGTACACGACGATCCCGGGCACCGCGGCCTTCAGGTCGGTGACGACCTTGGCGACCGACGCTTCTTCGTTGTGGCACGGAACCACGGCGGCAACGCGCAGAACGGTGGACTCCACCTGGTCAAATCCTCGAAATCGATGGATATGGGAACACCGGGAGAGTACCGGGTCGGTGTCGTGGGCGATGGCTCAGGTCACTACGGTACCGTCGGCGCGTGTCATCTGGTGAGTCGTCGGCCGTGGTCGACACCGGCGCGCCTGCCCCTCGTTCGCTCGTCGCACGGGTGCGTGCCGGGTTACGGCAGAGCGCGGCGTTCCTGGTGGTCGGGGTGATCGGGTTCCTGGTCGATGCCGGCACCTACAACCTGCTGGTGTTCAACTTCGGCGCCTGGGGCGGCGAGGGGGTGATGTTCCACGTCCCGCTGCCCGCGAAGATCATCGCGATCGCGGTGGCGACCGTGGTCACCTACTTCGGCAACAAATGGTGGACGTTCTCGCATAAGCAAACCGGTAGCCCGGCCCGCGAATACGTGATGTACGCGCTGATCAATGTGATCGCCATCGGGCTGCAGCTGGGTTGCCTGGGTTTCTCCCGGTATGTGCTGGATCTGTCCACTCCGCTGGCCGACAATATTTCTGGAACGCTGATAGGTCAGATCGTCGCGGTGGTGTTCCGGTATTGGGCTTACGACAAGTTCGTGTTTACGGGCGAAGGCGATAGGGAAACGACCGAACGGGCGACCGGCGTGGCTGATTGATATTCTCGGGCCCGCCGCGAACCGTATTCCGGGACATGTCGGTCCCGTCGGCATATAAGGATTTCGAGGACTTCATGGACCAGTCGGCTATGCAGGCCGTTAGCGAGACGAACGAACACTCGGCGGTCGCGCCGGAGTCGCTGCGCGCCGAACACCACCGGGCACCGGACCGGCTGGTGCTCGCCCGGGGCATCTTCACCGGACCGTCACCCAAGATCAGCGACGAGCTGTACGCGGTGGTCAAGGGCGGCCGCGCCACCCGCGATCGGCTGAGCCTGCACCTGGAAAAGGGTGCCACCGCACACACCAACACCTATTTCGGCCGTTTCGCCGCCAGCTATTGGCAGCGCTGGACCGTGGTGACCGAAGTGCAGGCGACCATGACCCTGCACGTCGGCAAACACGCCAGAGTGCGGATCGTTGCCTCCGATATCGCCGGGCACCGCCGCATCGTCGGCAGCACCGAGACCACCACCAGCGGCTCGGTGACCCTGACCGCGCCACTGGACCAATTCGTCGACGGCGGGGCGCTCTGGCTCGAATTCGATGCCGTCGGCGGGGAACTGGCCGTTTCGGACCTCACCTGGACCGCCCCGGCGCCCGATACCGTCCGCCCGGTGGCCATCGCCATCTGCACCTTCAACCGCGCCCAGGACTGCGCCGAAACCGTCGCGGCACTGGCCTCCGACGAGACGGTGCTCGGCGCCCTCGACGCGGTGTACGTGGTGGACCAGGGCACCGATCTGGTGGAGAACCAGCCGCGATACCAGGAAACCCGGCCCGCGCTCGGCGCGAAACTGCGCTATATCCGCCAGCCCAACCTGGGCGGCGCCGGCGGTTTCACTCGCGGGCTGTACGAGGTGTCGGCGGCCAACGAACACGCCGACGTCATCCTCATGGACGACGATATTCTCTGTGAACCCGAAACCGTGCTGCGGTTGCAGGCCTTCGCCAACCTCACCGTGGAACCGACCCTGGTCGGCGCCCAGATGCTGTTCCTGCTCAACCCCGATTACCTCAACGTCGGCGCCGAGGATGTGCACCTGGACAAGCTGATGCACGGCCAGAAGGTGCCCAAGGCGCTGCGCAACACCAGCATGCTGAAGAAGAACCAGGAACGCCGCGTCGACGCCGGCTACAACGCCTGGTGGACCTGCCTGATCCCGGCCGAGGTCGTGAAGAAGATCGGGCTGCCGCTGCCGATCTTCTTCCAGTGGGACGATGTGGAGTACGGTGTCCGCGCCCGCGAGCACGGGTTCGTCACGGTCACCCTGCCGAATGCGGCGGTCTGGCACGCGGACTTCTATTGGAAGGATTTCGACGACTGGGCCCGCTACTTCAGCACCCGTAACTCGCTGATCGTCAGCGCCATGCACACCGACCTGGATGCCGGCACCGTCTCCCGGCAGCTGCTCCGCAATATCTCGGAGTACCTGGTCGGGATGCAGTACGGTCTCGCCCACACCACACTGCAGGGTATCGAGGACTTCCTGCAGGGGCCGCAGATCCTGCACGACGGCGGCACCGAGGTACTGCGCCGGGCCCGCACCAGCCGCGCCGACTACCCCGAAACCGTGAAACATCCGGCCGCCACCCCGACGGTGAACTCCGCCGATATCCGGATACGCCGGGCCGGTGGCGAACCGAGCCGGCTACTGGCGGTACTGATCAAACGTGCGATCCAGCAGTGGACCGGCCGGGTGCAGTACGGGCTCATGGGAGTGACCCGCGAGGACGCGCACTGGTGGCATGTCTCGCTGTTCGATCATGTGGTCGTCACCGACGCCTCGCAGTCGGGGGTGCGGGTGCGTAAACGCGACAAGGCGCGGGCGCGCGCCCTGCTGCTGCGCACGCTGCGGGTCCTGCGCCGGTTGCGCAAGGAACTGCCGACGCTGCAGGAGCGCTACCGCAGCGCCCATGCCGAACTCACCAGCCGCGAGAACTGGGAGCGGTTGTACGGCATCAACGGAAAATGAGCTGATCACGGGTGGAACCGGGGCGTTCCACCCGTAACAGTCGATATTCGCGCGCGCCGCGCTCCGCAGTAGCCGGTTGGTCAGCGGCCGTGGCGCGCATGCGTCCACTAGCTCGTCGAGGGGTGCGAGTGCCGCAGTGTGCGGACTCGTCCTGCGACCCCGCCGGCCGAGCTCGGCCCACTACGCCCGGCGGTCAGGGCGCCGGTCGTCCAGTACGCTGGAGACCGCGCCGGTCGGCCACCGGCCTCGAAGCGCACCGTGCGGCCGGGATAACCCCGGCGACCTCACCCCACTCGTTTGGACGTGGCAGTCGGTAGCAGCAGTCCGTCTGCCGGGCGAGGGTCACCGCCGCGGCGCGGCGAGTGGGCCGACTGTGATCAGAGGAAGAGGTCGGTGGTGAGCGGGCCGTCGCCGGGGGTTACGCGGTACTTGTCGAGGTCGGTGATGCCGTGGGCGGCCAGTACCTCGTCGTCGATGAAGAAATTGCCGGTGGTTTCGGCGCCCGGTGAGGTGAGCACCAGGTAGGCCGCGTCGGCGTAGATATCCGGGGTCCGGGAGGTGCTCACCATCTCGTCACCGCCGAGGAGATTGCGCACCGCGGCGGTGGCGATGGTGGTGCGTGGCCACAGCGAATTCACGCCGATACCGTCGGATTTCAGTTCCTCGGCCAGGCCCAGCGTGGTCAGCGACATACCGTACTTGGCGATCGTGTAGCCCAGGGAGGAACCTGCCCATTTCGGGTCCAGGTTCAGTGGTGGCGACAGGGTGAGGATATGCGGATTACGTCCGGCGGACGCGGATTTGCGCAGCTCCGGAATGCAGAGTTTGGAGAGCAGGAAACTGCCGCGGCAGTTGATGTCCTGCATCAGGTCGTACTTCTTCATCGCCAGCGCGTCGGTGGGGGACAGGTCGATGGCGGAGGCGTTGTTCACCACCATATCGATCCCGCCGAAACGTTCGGTGGTCTGCCGGACGGCTTCGGCCACCGAATCGTCGAGCCGGATATCACCGACGAACGGCAGCACCGTACCGCCCGCGGCCTCGATCTCGGCCGCCGCGGTGTGGATGGTGCCGGGCAGTTTGGGATGCGGCTGATCGGTTTTGGCGATCAAGGTGATATTCGCGCCGTCGGCGCCGGCCCGCTTGGCGATCTCCAGGCCGATGCCCCGGCTGCCGCCGGACATGATCATCGTCCGCCCGCGCAGTGGTTTGTCTCCCGTTGCCGTCATACCCTGCCCCTTTTGTCGTAGCGGCCGCCGCCCAGCGGTTCACCACATGGTCGGCGCATGCG
>NZ_JARWNW010000283.1 GCF_029868325.1 Nocardia carnea | reverse complement strand
GTGCTGTAGCTCACATGAGCGCGGGAGATGAAATAACCCGCGACGCCGAAATCTGCCCCCAGCCCATTCTCGATTTCGGGGACGATCCGGCGGCGCGGGGCGGGCCCCTCGACCCCCCCGCCCCCGTGGCGGGGGGCCCCGCCGCCCCCCCCCCCCCCCCCCGGGGTCGAAGGAAACTCGTACACCTCAGTTGTGGAGTCGGTTGCCGGGAATCTGTCGATCGCGCTCCCGTGCCTCAGGCGTTGATGGCCTGATGTTCGTCGTGTCGAGCGATCTCGATCTTGCGGGGTTTGGCCTGCTCGGCGACCGGGATGACCAGCCGCAGTACGCCGTCGCGGTAGTCGGCGCGGATAGCGTCGGTGTCGAGGTTCTCGCCCAGGAACAGCTGTCGGCTGAACACTCCACGGGTTCGTTCGGCTGCGATCATCGACCTGCTCGAGTCCAGATCCGGTCGCGACGCGCGCACGGTCACGACGTTGCGCTCGACATCCAGATCCAGTGAATCCGCGTCGATGCCCGGAAGGTCGAGCTCCACGAAGAACTCGTCACCGTCGCGCCAGGCGTCCATCGGCATTACCGCGGGCCGGGCCGGTGTCCCGAATACTTGCTGGGTCAGGCGATCCAGATCGCGGAACGGGTCGGTGCGCATCAGCATGGTCGCCACCTCCAACTCACTCCCATCTCGGTAGTATCTATGTCAGATAATCTTTGTGAACTGACATAGATATTATCTAGCACTCGCCCTAAGAGAGTGCAAGTAGGAGGATCAGATAATCTGGTCCCAGACACAGAATGCGAGGTGAGAACCCGATGGATCCACAACATGAGACCCTGCCGGCGGCTGGACACGGCGTGTACGCGATCTCGGTCGCCGCGGAATTGGCCGGCATCGGGGTGCAGACCCTGCGCCTGTACGAACAGCGCGGCCTGCTCACGCCCGCCCGCAGTGCCGGCGGCACCCGCCGCTACAGCGGCGCCGACCTCACCCGGCTGGCCCGCATCACCACACTCACCGGTGAAGGCATCAACCTGGCCGCGGTCTCCCGGATTCTCGAACTCGAGGACACCGTGGCACGGCTACGCGAACAGCTCCGCTCTGCCCAACAAGACGCTCCCCGGCACCCCCCGGCTACCGCGCCGCAGCCGCCAGCTGCGGGGTGATCCTGTCCAGGGCGAACCGCAATGCCCCCGGCGTGCCCGCGGACAACGCGAGCACCGCCGGATCGTTCTCCGGCAACAACACGGCATGCCCATCCCGCACCACATCGAGCGTGTTGATCAACGAATCGTTCTCCAGATCGGCGAACGGTAGACCGATCGTGGTGAATACGGCGACCTGCGCGTCGAGATCGCCCACCCGCTCCGCCGGGACCTGCGCGAAGAAACCCGAACTCTGCAACCGGGTGACCGGCGGGTTCTGCACGAACCCGAGGTCGGCGAAGAAATCGAACCGGGCATCCCCGGCGAGGTAGGCGCCGTAGGCGGTGCCGAACTTCGCGGCGTACACGAACGTTTTCCCGGCGAACTCCGGATGCTCGCCCGCCACAGCCTGCTGCCGGGTCGTGGTCTCCGCGACGATCTTGTCCGCTTCGGCGCGTTTGCTCAGCGCAGCGCCGATGAGCTCGGTCTGCGTCTGCCAGTTCACCGCGAAATCACCCGTACCCTCCGGCGCGGTGACCACCGGCGCGATTTCCCGGAGCTCCTCGGTGACAGCGCTGTCCGCCTTCGCGCGCACATTCAGGATCAGGTCCGGATCGAGTTCGGAAATCTGCTGCATATTGAACTCCCCGGCGCTCTGCGCCGAGATCAGTTCCGGCGTACTGTCCCCGAACGCCGCCGCGTCCCATTCACCGACCCCTTTGGTGTCCGCACCGAAACTCATCCAGTCGTAGATGGCGACCGGCCGCACCCCCAACTCCACCGCGACCGCGCCGTCCGACCAGCCGAGCGCCACCACCCGCGGATTGTCCGGCAGCGAATAACCGGGCGACCCCTCGGGATCGTCGAACACCTCATAGGTGGTGTTATCGGATTGCACACACGCCGTCGCGGCCAGCAGCACACCCACCAACCCCGCCACCACCGCACCGATACGCCGCCTCGCCATGGTTCTCCTTCCGGTTGTGTGCCCGGCGGGCACGGTTCACACGCTGTCGGCCCGGACCGCGCCCTCCGCCAGCGGCACCACCAGCGGAGTCCCCGTCTGCGGATCGTCGATCACCTGCGCGTACACGCCGAAAACCCGGTCGACCAGCTCCGCAGTGATGATGTCGCGTGGTGGGCCCACGGCCACGATCTCGCCGTCGCGCATCGCGATGATGTGGGAGGCGTAGCGGGCGGCCTGGTTGAGGTCGTGCAGTACCGCGACCAGTGTGGTGCCGCGCCGGTTGAGGTCCACACACAGATCGAGCACTTCGATCTGATGCCCGAGATCGAGAAAGGTCGTCGGCTCGTCCAGCAGCAGGATCGGTGTCTGCTGCGCCAGCGCCATCGCGATCCACACCCGCTGCCGCTGCCCACCCGACAGCGCCTCCACCGGCCGCGTCGACAACTCCGTCAACCGGGTCACCTGGAGAGCGTAATCGACCGCCCGCTGATCGGCCTCGGTCCACTGCCGGAACAGTTTCTGATACGGGAACCGGCCACGCGCCACCAGGTCGATGATGGTGATCCCGTCCGGCGCGATCGACTGCTGCGGCAGCAACCCCACCTCCCGCGCGAACTCCTTACCGCCATACCCGGCCACATCCCGCCCGTCGAGCAGCACCGCACCGTGTTGCGGCCGTAGCAGCCGCGACAGCGTCCGCAGCAACGTCGATTTACCGCACGCGTTCGGCCCGACGATCACCGTGAACGAACCGTCGGGCACCACGACATCCAGATCGGCGAGCACGGCGCGGTCGCCGTAACCGACCCGCAGATCGGTGCCGGTCAACCGGCCCGGCAGCGCACCGGGCAGCGAATCATGGGTCACGGGCGGGCCTTTCGGGACTGCGCCAGCAGAAGGAACAACAGATACACACCACCCAGCGAGGTGGTGACCACACCGACCGGCAGCTGCGTCTGCGGTGCGAGGATCGTGCGCGCCACCACCTCACTGGAAACCAGGAGAGTGGCGCCCACCGCCGCGGAGGTGACCAGCGGGATCCCCGGACTCGGAGTGATCCGCGCCGCCACCTGCGGGGCCACCAGCGCGACGAAGGCGATCGGCCCGGCGATCGCGGTCGTCGCCGCCGCGAACCCCACCCCGATCACCAGCAGCAGCATCTGCGTGCGCTCGGTATCGACACCCTTGCTCGCCGCGGAATCCGTGCCCAGCTCGAACATCCGCATCCTCGGTGCGACCACCAGCAACGCCGGAACCAGCACCGCCAGGGTCACGAACACCGGCACCGTATCCGCCATCGACAGATCACGCAGATTCCCCATACCCCATGCGGCCGCCGCGCCCGCGTTCTGCACATCGGCGGTCGCGACCAGGTAGCCGTTGAACGACAGCAGCATCGCCGAAACACCGATACCCACGATGATGAACCGATAGTTCCCGGTACCGCCGCGCATCCCGAGGAAATACACGATCAGCGCGGTGCCCAGGCAGCCGAGCAGGGCGCCGACCGTGGCACCGCCCGAACCGAGCCCGAGAACCAGCATCGCCACCAGTGCACCGGTATTGGCGCCGGTGGTGAAACCGATGATGTCCGGGCTGCCCAGCGGGTTGCGGGTGAGAGTCTGGAAGATGGCGCCCGACAATGCCAGCGACGCCCCGCCGAGTATCGCCGTGACCACCACCGGCAGCCAGCCGGCAACGTGATCGGCAGCCGAACCACCGACCTGGCCGGCGAGTACCCGCAGGACCTCCACGAACCCCAGGCCCGGGGTGCCGGTGGTGCTCGCACCCAGCGACCGGACACCGACCACGGCGGTGACCAGCACCAGCGCCACGGTGATCGCCGCCGAGACGAGATCGACGCGCACACCGATCCCCAGCCGGTGGATCCGCAAGAACCGTACGCGGCGGGGCCAGCGGGCGGCGGCCGGTGCCGCGGGGCTCACCACTGCGACCCTGTCTCGCGGCGCGCCAACCAGATCAGCACCGGCGCCCCGAGGAACGCGGTCACCATCCCCACCGGCAGTTCGCTCGCGGTGGCGACCCGGGCGACGAGGTCGGAGCCCACCAGCACGATGGGGCCGGCCAACAGGCACAGCGGAATCATCCAGCGGTGGTCCGGGCCGACCGCCATCCGTACCGCGTGCGGCACCATCAACCCGACGAAACTGAGGGGCCCGACCGCGGCGGTGGCCGCCCCGCACAGCACAGTCACGACCACGAATCCGCTCGCGCGCACCGCCGTCACCGGGACTCCCAGCGCGCCCGCGCGGTCGTCGCCGAGGGCGAGCGCATTCAGATAGCCCGCCAGCGCAACCGCCCCCACCACTCCGATCAGCACCAGTAGCCAGGTGGCCGACAGTTGTGGCCACCCGCGGCCGTCGAGAGTGCCGATCAGCAATCCGCGGATCGCGTCGAAGGTCCGTGGATGGATCATTGTGAGGCCGAACGCGAGCCCGCTGAGCATCGACGCGATCGCCACGCCGGTGAGCACCAGTTTGGCCGGGCTCGCCCCGCCGACCCCGCGGGAACCGACGAAATACACCAGCACCGACGCGGCGAACGCGCCACCGAGTGCCCACCACACGTAATCGGTGCCGGCCGCGCCGGCGGCGACCGAGCCGAGCACCATGGCGAAGTATGCGCCGGAGTTCACCCCGAGAATGCCGGGGTCGGCCAGTGGGTTACGCGTCAATCCCTGCATTACCGCGCCCGCGAGCCCGAGCGCCGCACCGACCAGCGCGGCCAGCAGTGTGCGGGGTATTCGCTGTTCCCGGATGACACCGACGGCAGTGGGGCTGCCTTCGCCGAACAGGGCGCGCCAGGCCTCGGTGGCTGTGAAATCACCGCTGCCGACGAACAGCCCGCCGAGCAGGAGTGCTACGAGAAGTGCGGTCAGCAGCAGCACTACGGCCGACCGCGACAGTGCCGTGCGCGGCGCGGTCGTGGTGGCTGGGGACACAGCGGATACATCCTTGCGGTCGGCAACGCTGCGGTGTGGTGGCCGGGAGATCGCTGCCACCGCCGTGGGTTAGTTTAGCCTCACGTTACCCAGCGGTGTCGATGCCGCGCGGCCGCGAGGTACTCGGACGGTCTCGCCGCATGAATTCTCATGGTATGCCGCCGGTCGAATCGAGCCATTTCTGATATGCGGCCACCGGGCCCAGCTGAGCTGATATCTCGGCGGCGGTATGGCCGCTGGCATCGATCTCCGCCGGCAACAGATTGCCGTCCAGGATCGTGGCGGCCAGCACTCTGGAGTAGCCGTATTGATCGTCGGGGTTGTTGCGGCCGAGTTCCTCCCGATGCGAGTCCTCGGGTTGGAGGTTGAAGAATCTGCTCATGTCCTCTGTGTATGAGGAAGATGTATGGTCCGGCGAGATGACGTCGTAGCGGGCCCGCTGCGTTTCGGTCATGAGCTCGGAATGCACACGGAACGGTGTGCCCGGCGGGTCGGCGAGGCCACCGCTCACCACGACGACGTCCGGATAGTTCTGCCGCATGGCCCATTCGCGCAGGCTCAGCGGCCGTGTGGGGTCGTAGCTGGGGTCGATCACCCCTATTGTTTCCTGCCCGTCGGCGGTGCGCATCCGTATGGTGGCCGCGGTGTGGTTACAGAAGGCCGCTTCCTCTCCCGGTGCCTCGACGGACCGCTCCGGACCGCCGGATGCCGGACCGATAGTGATCTTGAACCGGCCGGCTTCGGTTTGGGTGAAGCGGGCGCCCTCGAATTCGACCGTCCGCGTCGCCGGATCGACCCGCCCGACACCGGCGCGCATCCGTTGATCGAACGAGGGGGTGGCATGCCACTGCTTCTTCATGACCGTCCCGGTGGCGTATGCGCGCTCCAGGCCGTCAGCCGACAGATCGGGCACGAACGACCGCGCGATGCCGAGAGCGTCCGCGGGCACACCGCGGTGACGTAGCTCGGACAGTATCGCTTCGGCCCGCTGCCCACATGCGGTGTTGATGTGGAAGGGAAGCGGAAGCCGTGCCGCGTGCGTGGTCAGCTGTGCCGCCTCGGCAGTGCTGTACACCGAACGCTGATCGGGTAGGGGACCCGGCGTGCCGTCCGGTGAACCTCCGGAAGGGGACTGCTCGATCCGGCGCTGGGCCTCCGAATCCGAATCGGGTAGCTTCTGCGCCGGGCCCTCTTTCGTGACTCCCGCAATATTCCGCAGCGGCTTCCCCATGGCACCAGCGGTATCGGGGATTACTTTCCCGGTCAGTTTCTCGGCTACATACTTACGGAACCACTTGCCGATCACTGTGCGACCTTATCGGACACAGACCCCGACGGGTCCGGTCAGCGTGCGGTGGTACGTCGATTGTCGTGCGCCGACCCCGTCAGCGGCCGTCGAGGCCGTTACAGGGCGGCGGTGACACTTGTCTGCTTCGATCGGAGAGCCCCCCGAGCTCCCACTATTTCGTCACTGTGACGAGTTTTCCTGGGTGGCCGGAAAACTCCGGGGGGTCGGGGAGCTGCTGCAGAACCCGCCACGTGGAGGGAAGCCCCGCTATCCGTGCGCGTCACGGTGACGAAATGGCGGCGCGAGGAGAGGCCCGCCCACTTGTAGGTAATCCGTGACACTGAGCGCGCATTCCCGGTCTCGCGAAATACCCCGACATCGGCGGTAAGGCCTGGTCATATGCTGCGCGGAGCCGCCCTTGTGGGCCGAAATGTACTCGTGTGCTGCTGCGGCTCGGTCTCCGGTCAGGGCTCCCGAAAGAACGCCGATAATCTACATTATGTAAACTAGCCTTTGGGTGGACAGTCCGCGGACGTTCCCCCGGCTCCCCTCACGTGACTCGACCCTCAGACTTCCTGCCGATACGCCGGGAAGTCGGTACTGCGGGGTGATGCGCAAATCGGCGCTCACCGAACAACGTTAGAGCGTGAGTTCCATTTCGAATCGCGGCACGCAACCCGACTCCGCCCACGCAATCCGAGTATCGGCCATCGCAAGTATTTGGCCGATACTCGGCACCTTTGTGGCGTGCACGTTGGCGGGCTCGGTCGCGCTGCTCGTGGTGCAACCGCATTCGGGTCTCGATCCTGCGGCACTGTCCCTGGTCCAGTTCGCTCCGGCGCTGGGCGCGTTCGCCACTTGGCTGGTCTTCCGGCGGACCATTGCCAGGCATTCCCCCGCTCCGGTCCCCTCCGGGCGAGCGGGTACGAATATCGGGGCGGTGGTCGGCGTATGCGTGGTGTTCTGGCTGCTGGTCACGATCGCGGTCGTCGGATCGGGTGCGGCCCTTGCCGGGCCGGCGCCGGTGGGCGGCGTACCTTTCACGGTATTCCTGATGTTGCAGCTGCTCGGTGCGACTGCCGAGGAAATCGGGTGGCGGGGGCTTATGCAGCCGATGCTGGAATCCCGGATAACGAGGTTCGCGGCGGTTTCGGTGACCGGCGCCGCTTGGGCGCTATGGCATGTTCAGGCGTTCGCGGTGGCACCCGTGACCGCGGTGTGCTTTGTCGTTTCGGCGATCGCGTTCGCGGTTGTGCTCGGGTACCTGGGCGAGGGAAGTTTCGGTCAGCGTGTGCTGGTTGCGTCGATCGGTCATTGGCTGATCAATATCGCGGTGTATCTGGCGGTCGGTGACGACACCTTGGGCAGGCCGCAGGTTGTGTTCATCGCGGTTGCTGCTGTTGTCGCCGCCGGTGTTGTCACAGTGCGGGTTCTGCGGCGCGGTCACGGGACTCCCCTGCGCTGAGTCCGGGGTCATGGTCACCCGGACCTTCACACCGGCATGGTCATCCACTCTGTCCCGCGGTTTCCCGGTCGAGTTGTTGGTTCAGGACCTGGGCAATACGGGCCAGGACCGCCGGTTCGGTCATCGCCAGGTGGGGGGCGTCGATATCGATATCGGTGATGTGGCCTCGGACGTGCGGCTCCCACCCTCGGTGGCCGGTGGCGTCGGCGCGGCGTTCGCCGGTGGCGGTGAAGTACAGCATGTCGCTGTCGAGCGGCTGGGGTTGCCAGTCGGCGGCGGCGCGGATCGACTGGTTGTAGGCGTCGGTCATGCGCTGGATGAGGGTGGCGTCGATACCTAGCTCCTCCCCCAGGTTCTGCCGGATCAGGGCGGCGGCTTCCTCGGCGGTGGCGTCGGTGGGGACGAAATCGATACCCATGACGGGGCCGAGGTTGGCGACGAGTTCGCCAGCGGTCACGGTGGTGACGGCTGATCGGTCGAATCCGTCGGCTTCGGCGTCCAGCAGGGCCACAAGGGCCACTTCTTCTCCGGCGGCGCGCATTTCGACGGCGATCGCGTGGGCGATCTGGCCGCCGAGTGACCAGCCGAGCAGGTGGTAGGGGCCGTGTGGCTGGATGCTGCGGATTTCGTCGAGGTAGCGGCGGGCGGTGTCTTCGAGGGTGGCGGGGCCGGGTTCGGCGCCGCTGAGTTGTGGTGCCTGAATTCCGTAGATCGGGCGGTCGCCGGTGAGGTATTCGCCGAGGGGGCGGTAGCTCCAGGCCAGGCCCGAGGCCGGGTGGATGCAGAACAGCGGGGGTTTCGTGCCGGTGGTGCGGATCGGTAGCAGGACATCGAATCCGGGTGCGGTGGGTTCGGTGCCGACGTGTCCGTCGCGCATCCCGGTTTCGATGCGTTTGGCGAGTTCGGCGGGGCGCGGGTCGGACAGGATCCAACTGACGGGGACTTCGTAGTCGAGTTCCTTGCGGAGTTCGCTGACCACCTGGACCGATTTCAGGGAGTTGCCGCCGAGGGCGTAGAAGTCGTCGTCGGCGCCGACGCGGTCCACGCCGAGGACGTGTCCGTAGGCTCGGGCGACTTCTCCTTCCAGCCAGGATTCGGGTTCCCGGAACTCCCCTACCGCGAATACGGGTTCGGGTAGGCGTTTGCGGTCGAGTTTGCCGGAGGCGGTGAACGGTACGGTGTCGAGCACCATGACGGTGGTGGGCACCATGTAGTCGGGTAGTTCGGTGGCGGCGTGGGCGAGGACGGCGTCGGTGTCGACGGCGGCGCCGGCCGCGGGGACCAGGTAGGTGATGAGCCGGTCGCCGGTGCCGGAGGTGTGGACGGCGGCGATCGCGCGGGCGACGGAGGGGTGTTCGGCGAGGACGGCTTCGATTTCGCCGAGTTCGATGCGCAGGCCGCGGAGTTTGACCTGGAAGTCGGTGCGGCCCAGGTATTCGAGTTCGCCGGTGCGCAGGCGGCGGGCGCGGTCGCCGGTGCGGTACATGCGTTCGCCGTCGGTGAAGGGGTCGGGGACGAATCGTTCGGCGGTGAGGCCGGGCCGGGCGTGGTATCCGCGGGCGATCTGGTTGCCGGCGAGGTACAGGTCTCCCGCTACGCCGGGTGGGACGGGGCGCAGGCGGGTGTCGAGGACGTGGGCGCGGACGTTCCAGACCGGTGTGCCCATGGGGACGCTGCCGTCGTCGGCGCCGGTGACGTGGTGGGAGGTGGCGTGCAGGGTGAATTCGGTGGGGCCGTAGAGGTTGTGTAGTTCGGTGTGGGGCATGGCGCGGCGTGCGGTGGCGACCACGTCGGCGCCGAATGCTTCGCCGCCGACGAGGAGCGCGCGCAGTGAGGTGAGGGATTGTGCGGGTGCGGCGTCGGCGAATGCGGCGAGCATGGACGGGACGAAGGAGGTGAGGGTGATCTGCCGGTCGGCGATGATGTCGGCGAGGTAGGCGGGGTCGGTGTGCCCGTCGGGGCGGGCGATGACGAGGCGGGCGCCGACGGCGAGGGTGGCGAACAGTTCCCATACCGAGACATCGAAGGTGGCAGGGGTTTTCTGCAGGACGGTATCGGCGGCGGTGAGCCGGTAGGTGCCGATGATCCAGTGCAGTTGGTTGAGGGCGGCGCTGTGCGGGACGGCGACGCCTTTGGGACGGCCGGTGGAGCCGGAGGTGAACAGGACGTAGGCGGTGTTGTGGGGTCGTAGTGGGGTGTGGCGGTCGCTGTCGGTGACGGGGGTGTCGTCGTATCCGGTGAGGTCGATGCCGTCGAGGGTGGTGAGTTCGACGACGGGGGCGGCGGTGGTGCGCATGTAGTCGATGCGGTCGGCGGGGTGGGTGGGGTCGATGGGTACGTATCCCCCGCCGGCGGCGTGCACGGCGTACATGGCGGTGATCTGGTCGAGGGATCGGGGCATGCGGAGTGCGACCAGGGTGTCGGGTGCGACGCCGCGGGTGATGAGCCAGCGGGCGAGGCGGTTGACGCGGGCGGCGAATTCGGCGTAGGTGAGGGTGTGGGCGCCGGATTCGACGGCGGGCCGGTCGGCGTGGGCCGCGGCGGCGCGGGTGAACAGGGCGGGGAGGGTTTCGCCGGGGTCGAGTGCGTGTTCGGTGGCGTTCCACCGGTGCAGGACGGCGTCTTTTTCCGCGGTGTCGAGGAGGTCGACGTCGTGGATGTGCTGGGTGGGGTCGGCGGCGAGTGCGCGCAGCACGCGGTGCAGGCGGTCGGCGAGGGCGGTGGCGGTGGCGGGGTCGAACAGGTCGGTGGCGTAGGTGAGGCCGCCGGTGATTCCGGTGGGTGCGCCGGTGGGGTCATAGGTGTCGGAGACGGTGATCTGGAGGTCGAACAGGGAGGTCGCGGTGTCGGCTTCGACGGCGGTGGCGGTGAGGCCGGGGAGTTCGAAGTCGGTGCCGGTCTGATTCTGGAAGGCGAGCATCACCTGGAACAGGGGGTGGTGGGCGTGGGAGCGGATGGGGTTGAGTTCTTGGACGAGGCGTTCGAACGGGACGTCGGCGTGGCCGAATGCGGCGAGGTCGGTGTCGCGGATGTGGTCGAGGAGTTCGGTGAAGGTCATCCGGCCGGTGAGGCGGGTGCGTAGGACGAGGGTGTTGACGAACATGCCGACGAGGTCGTCGAGTTCGGGTTCGCCGCGTCCGGCGTAGGGGGTGCCGATGGCGATATCGTCGGTGGCGGCGAGCCTGCCGAGGGTGGCGGCGAGGGCGGCGTGGAACACCATGAACAGGGTGGTGTTGTGGGTGCGTGCGATGTTTTCCAGGCCGGCGTGGAGGTCGGCGTCGACGGTGAGTGGGATGTCGGCGCCGGTGTAGGTCTGGATCGCGGGTCGCGGCCGGTCGGCGGGGAGTTCGAGGAGGGGCGGCAGGTCGTCGAGTTGGGTGGTCCAGTAGTCGATTTGGGCGCGGAGCAGCGAGTGGGGGTCGTGTTCGGCGCCCAGGACGGTGTGCTGCCAGATGGTGTAGTCGGCGTATTGGACCGGTAGTGGTGTCCAGGCGGGTGGGCGGCCGTTCACTCGGGCCTGGTAGGCGGTCATCATGTCGCGGGCCAGTGGGGCGAGGGAGGATCCGTCGCCGCAGATGTGGTGGAGGACGACGGCCAGGACCCAGGTGTCGGGGCCGGTGTTGTAGAGGCGGGCGCGTAGCGGCACTTCGGTGGTGACGTCGAAGACGGTGGCGACGTATGCGGCGAGCGCGGCGGGCAGGTCGGTGTCGTCGATCGGGGTGGGGTGCAGGGGTGGTGTGGTGTGGTCGGCGGGCAGGACGACCTGTGCGGGTTCGCCGTCGGTGTGCGGGTAGTAGGTGCGTAGCACTTCGTGCCGGTCGATGACGTCGGTGAGGGCGTGGTGCAGGGCGTCGGTGTCGAGCCGGCCGGTGAGACGGATGATGATGGGGATGCTGTAGGCGGCGGAGTCTGGTTCGAAGCGGTTGAGGAACCACATGCGCTGCTGTGCGTAGGACAGCGGGATATGCGGGGGCCGGGGTTGCGGGGTGAGGGCTACGCGGCCGGTGTCGGCGTGGGATTCGGCGCGGGCGGCGAGTTTGGTGACGGTGGGTGCGTCGAAGATCATCGCGACGGGGACGGTGGCGTCGAGGGCGGCGCCGATGCGGGCGGCGACGCGGGTGGCGACGAGGCTGTTGCCGCCGAGTTCGAAGAAGTCGTCGTCGGCGCCGACGGCGCGGTCGAGGCCGAGGACGTCGGCGAAGACTCCGGCGACGATCTCTTCGACCGGTGAGGCGGGGGCCCGGAATTGTTTGGCCTGCAGGATGGGTTCGGGGAGGGCTTTGCGGTCGAGTTTGCCGTTGGGTGAGAGCGGGATCCGGTCGAGGATCATGATCGCGGCGGGCACCATGTAGGCGGGGAGGGTGTCGGCGAGTGCGGTGGTGAGGGTATCGGCGGAGATGTCGGCGCCGGGGGCGGGGACGACGTAGGAGACGAGGGTGGCGGGTCCGGTGCCGTCGCGGCGTGGGATGGTGACGGCGTAGGCGATATCGGGGCGGGCGCCGAGTGCGGTGTCGATTTCGCCGAGTTCGACGCGGTAGCCGCGGATTTTCACCTGGAAGTCGTTACGTCCCATGAATTCGAGGTCGCCGTGGCTGTTCCAGCGGACGAGGTCGCCGGTGCGGTACATGCGGCTGCCGGGTCCGGCGTAGGGGCAGGCGGTGAATCGGGTGGCGTTGGTGGCGGCGCGGTGCAGGTAGCCGCGGGCCAGGGCGGGGCCGGCGAGATACAGTTCGCCGGTGACACCGGCCGGGGTGGGCCGCAGCCGGTTGTCGAGGACGAGTGCCTGCATTCCGGGGAGCGGGGTGCCGATGGTGGGTCGTTCGCCGGGGTGTACGGGGTCGGTGGCGGTGGCGACCATGGTGGTTTCGGTGGGCCCGTACAGGACCCGGAATTCGCGGGTGCCGGCGCGGTCGGTGCCGGCCCACCGGTTGATGAGGTCGGCGGGGACTTCGTCGCCGCCGGACATGACGGTGTGGAGGTCGTCGAGTCCGGTGGGGTCGACGGAGGCGAGGGCGGCCGGGGTGACGAAGGCGTGGGTGATGCGGTGGGTGCGCAGGAATTCGGCGAGTTCGTCGCCGCCGTAGATGCCGGTGGGGGCGATGACGAGGGTGGCGGCGCGGCCGGCGGCGAGCAGGATTTCCAGCAGGGAGGCGTCGAAGGACGGGGAGGCGAAGTGCAGGACGCGGTCGGTGGTGTCGGGTGGGGTGCCGCTGCGTTGCGCGGCGACGAAGTCGGCGATTCCGGTGTGGGTGACGGCGACGCCTTTGGGGCGGCCGGTGGAGCCGGAGGTGAACACGATGTAGGCGGTGTTGTGGGGTCGTAGTGGCCGGAGCCGGTCGGTGTCGGTGACGGGTTCACCGGATTCGGTGTCGAGTTGCGCGGTGTCGGCCGGTGAGTCGAGCGGGATCCAGTCGACGTTGCCGGGCAGTTGGGGTCGCGCGGCGGTGAGGGTGACACCGAGGTGGGCGTGGGAGTCGGTGACCATTTGTTCGGTGCGGCCGGTGGGATAGCGGGGGTCGACGGGGACGTAGGGGGCGCCGGTTTTGACGACGGCCCACCAGGCGACGATCGCTTCGGGGGTGCGGCCGGTGGCGACGAGGACGGGGTGTTCGGGTCCGGCGCCGCGGCGGATCAGCAGCCGCGCCAGCTGGTTGGATCGGGTGTCGAGTTGCCGGTAGGTGAGTTCGGTATCGCCGGCGAGGAGGGCGGTGCCGGTGGGGTTGGCGTGGACGGCGGCGGCGAATACGTCCGGTAGCAGGGTGGGTGGCTGCGGGCCGCTGGGGCGGGGCCCGATCCGGGTGAGCAGGTCGTGGTGTTCGGTGGTGTCGAGCCAGTCGATATCGCCGACGGCTACCGCGGGGTCGGTGGTGACGGCGTCCAGGACGCGCAGTAGGCGCGCGACGAATTCGTGTGCGGTGGTGTCGTCGAACAGGTCGCGGGCGTAGGTGAGGGTTCCGGAGAGTCCGCGGGCCGCTCCCCTGTCGTCGTAGGTGTCGGCGAGGATCAGTTGCAGGTCGAATTGGGACAGTCCGGTGTCGATGTCGGCGCGGGTGACGGTGACGCCGGGGAGTTCGACATCGGTGCCGGTGAGGTTCTGGAAGGCGAGCATCACCTGGAACAGGGGGTGGCGGTCGGCGGCGCGTTGCGGGTTGAGTTCTTCCACGACCCGTTCGAAGGGGACGTCGGCGTGTTCGAAGGCGGCGAGGTCGGTGTCGCGGGTGCGGGTGAGGTGGTCGGTGAACGATTCGCCGGTGTGGACGGGGGTGCGCAGGGCGAGGGTGTTGACGAACATGCCGACGAGGTCGTCGAGTCCGGGTTCGCCGCGTCCGGCGACGGGGGTGCCGATGACGATATCGTCGCTGCCGCTGAGGCGGCCGAGGGTGGCGGCGAGGGCGGCGTGGATCGCCATGAACAGGGAGGAGCCGCGGGTGTGGGCGAGGTCGAGCAGCTTGGTGTGCAGGGCGGCGCCGATATCGACGGGGATGCGGCCGCCGGCGAGGGAGGCGACCGGCGGTCGGGGGCGGTCGGTGGGCAGGTCGAGGCGGTCGGGGGCGTCGGTGAGGGTGTCGCGCCAGAACCGCAGCTGGGCCGACAGGAGTGATTCGGGGTCGTCGGCGGCGCCGAGGACTTCGCGCTGCCACAGTGCGTAGTCGGCGTATTGGACGGGCAGGGGCTGCCAGTGGGGGGCGTGGCCGCCGGCGCGGGCCGCGTAGGCGGTGACGACGTCGCGGGCCAGTGGGCCCATGGATTGTCCGTCGCCGGCGATGTGGTGGACGACGAGGACGAGCATGTGGTTGCCGGTGCCGAGGTCGAACAGGCCGATGCGGAGCGGTACTTCGGTGGTGACGTCGAAACCGGTGCGTACGAACGTGGTGACGGTGTCGGTCAGGGTTGCGGGGTCGGCGGGGACGATGTGCAGGGCCGGTGCGGGGTCGGTCAGGACCTGTTGGCGGGGTTCGCCGGCGGTTTCGGGGTAGATGGTGCGGAGTACGTCGTGGCGGGCGATGACGTCGGTGAGGGCGTGGTGCAGGGCGTCGGTGTCGAGGTGGCCGGTGAGGCGCAGCATCACCGGAATGTTGTAGGCGGCGGATTCGGGTTCGAACCGGTTGAGGAACCACATGCGCTGCTGGGCCAGCGACAGCGGTACGGGTTCGGGGTGGGGGCGGGCGGTGAGCGGTATCCGGTCACCGCCGCGCAGGGTGGTGGTGTGGCGGGCGAGGGCGGCGACGGTGGGCGCTTCGAACAGGGCGCGGACCGGTACGCGGACGCCGAGGGCGGCGCCGATGCGGGCCACCACCAGTGAGGCGCTGAGGGAATCGCCGCCGAGGGCGAAGAAGTCGTCGTCGGCGCCGACCCGGGGCAGTTCGAGGACTTGGGCGTAGGTGTCGGCGACCAGTTCTTCCGGCCAGGTGGCGGGGGCCCGGTATGCGCGGGCGGTGAATTCGGGTTCGGGGAGGCGGTCGCGGTCGAGTTTGCCGTGGGCGGTGAGCGGTACGTCGTCGAGGATCATGATGGCGGCGGGCACCATGTAGGTGGGTAGCGCGTCGGCGAGTGCGGCGGTGAGGGTGTCGACCGAGACGTTCACTTCCGGTGCGGGCACCACATAGGACACCAGTCGTGCCGGTCCCCCGTCGCCGTGGTGCGCGAGGGTGGTGGCGAAAATGATGTCGGGGCGGGCCGAGAGCACGGCGTCGATTTCGCCGAGTTCGACACGGGAGCCGCGGACTTTCACCTGGAAGTCGTTGCGTCCCACGAATTCGAGGTTGCCGTCGGCGTTGCGGCGCACGATATCGCCGGTGCGGTACATGCGGGCACCGCCGGTGTCGAACGGGCAGGCGATGAATCGGGCGGCGGTCAGGCCGGGCCGGTCGATATAGCCTTCGGCCAGTCCCGGCCCGAACAGGTAGAGTTCGCCGGCCACGCCTTGCGGGACGGGCCGCAGCCAGGTGTCGAGGACGGCGGTGGCGACGGGGCCGACGGGGTGGCCGATTCCGATCGGTGTGGTGGCGGTCAGTTCGCCGGCGGTGGCCCAGATGGTGGTTTCGCTGGGGCCGTAGAGGTTGATCATGGTGCGGCCCGGTGCCCACCGTTCGACCAGTTCCCGTCCGACGGGTTCGCCGGCGGTGGCCAGGACGCGCAGGCCGGTGAGGTCGTCGGCGGGGACGGTGGACAGGGCGGACGGGGTGATCACGGCGTGGGTGATGTGTTCGCGGCGGATGAGGTCGGCCAGTTCGCGGCCGCCGTACACGTCGGGGGGTGCGATGACCAGGCGTGCGCCGGCGCCGTGTGCCATGAGTAGTTCGAACAGGTTGGCGTCGAAACTGGGGGACGCGACCTGCAGGACCGTGGACTGTTCGCCGACGTGCAGTGTGCGGTGTTGTGCGGCGACCACATCGGTGAGGGCGCGGTGCCCCACCCGCACACCTTTGGGGGTGCCGGTGGAACCGGAGGTGTAGATGACGTAGGCGCTGCGGTCTGGGTGCAGGGGGGTGCCGCGTTCGGTGTCGGTGATCGGTTCCGGTGATTCGGCGGCGACGGCGCGGTGGGTGGGTTCGTCGTCGAGGATCAGCCAGTCGGTTCCGGCGGGCAGGTTCGGTGCGGTGGCGGTATCGGTGATACCGAGGTGGGCCGCCGAATCCGACAGCAGGAATTCGATACGCCCGGCGGGCAGGTTCGGGTCGATCGGGACGAACGCGGTTCCTGCTTTGGCGGCCGCCCACAGGGCTACGACACCGGCGAGGGACCGTGGGAGTGCGAGGGCGGTGATCCGGCCGGGGTGGGCGCCGCGGCGGAGCAGGGCGCGGGCGAGGCGGTTGGATTGTTCGTCGAGTTCCCGGTAGGTGAGGGTTGTGGTGCCGTAGCGTGCGGCGACCGCGGCGGGTGTGGCGGCGGCCGTGGTGGTGAGGATGGCGGCGAGGGTTTCGGGGGTGTGATGGGCGGTGCCGGGGTGCTCGGGTGCGGGTGCGTCGGGTAGTGCGAGCGCGCCGAGCCTCGTGGCGGGGTCGCGGGCGATGCGGGTCAGGATGTCCACGAACCGGGTGAGGATGTGGTGGGCGCGGGTGCTGTCGAAGTCGTCCTCCAGGAAGCGGAGGGTGATCCGCAGTCCGGGTGCGCCGTCGCTGGTGGGGGCGACGACGAGGCTCAACGGGAACGGGGTGGCGTCGACGCCGCTGATGTCACCGATGTGCAGGCCCGCGGATTCGACGAGTTGCTGCAGGGCGGGGCGGTCGACGGGGAACGATTGGAAGGCGATCGCGGTGTCGAACAGTTCGGTGACGCCTGCGGCGCGGTGGATTTCGGGTAGCCCGATGTAGTGGTGGTCGAGCATGCGGGCGTGCTGGTCCTGGATGCGGGTCAGCAGGTCACGCAGTGTGTGGGCCGGGTCGAGCCGGACCCGCAGCGGGATGGTGTTGAGGAACATGCCGAGGGTGCGGTCCACGTCCGGTAGTTCCGGTGGGCGGCCCGATACCGCGGAGCCGAAGATGATGTCGGTGTCGCCGGTGAGGACGCGCAGGTTCAACGCCCAGGCCGCGGCGACGGCGGTGTTGACGGTGACGGCCGTGTCGGCGGCGACGTCGCGGAGCGCGCCGTACAGGTCGCCGGGCAGGTCGGCGTTCACTTCGGCGGCGGTGCTCGCGGTGGATGTTGTGCGGGCGACGCGGGTCGGGGAATCCACGTCCGCGTATTCGTGTGCCCACGCGGCTTTGGAGGCGGCGGGGTTCTGGTGTTGCAGCCAGGTCAGGTAGTCGCGGTAGGACGGGGCGGGTTCGGTGGCGCCGATGCGTTCCGGTGTGCCGTAGTTTTCGAGGAGTTCGCCCATGAGCAGCGGCATGGACCAGCCGTCGAGGATGACGTGATGGTTGGTGACCAGGAGCCGGTGTACGCCGGGTTCGAGGTGGAGCAGGGTGAACCGGATCAGCGGCGGCGCGGAGAGGTCGAAACCGGTTGCGGCGTCGGCGGCGGCGATCTCGGTGGCGGTGCGCGGATCGCCGCGGGTCAGGTCGATGTCCCGGAAAACGGTGCCGGTGTGTTCGAGGACGATCTGGTGTGGTCCGGCGGCGGTTTCGACGAATCCGGCGCGCAGGATGTCGTGGCGGTCGATCAGTGCCTGGGCGGCGCGGCGCAGCCGGTCGGTGTCGATTGTGCCGGTGAAGCCGATGCTGGTCTGGACGGTGTAGTTGTCGGTAGTGGCGGTGTCCTCGCCGGTGAAGGTGGAGTGGAAGTGGATACCGGATTGCATCGGTGACAGGGGCCATATGTCGGCGAGGGCGGGATACTGCTGCCGTAGTGCGTCGATTTCGGGTTCGTCGAGTGTGACGAGCGGGTGGTGTGTGTCGCCGGTGCCGGTGGCGGGCAGGTCGTGGCGGGCGGTGGCGGCGAGCGCGGCGACCGTTTTCCCTTCGAACACTTCGCGGGGGGTGAGGACGAGGCCGGCGGCTTTGGCCAGGGCGACCAGGCGCATGGAGACGATACTGTCGCCGCCGAGGGTGAAGAAGTTGCTGTCGGCGGATACGTTGTCCACGTTCAGGACCTGCGCGAACAGGTCCGCCATGGTGTGTTCGGCGGGGGTAGCGGGGGCGCGGCCCGCGAGGTCGGGTGTGGTGAGTTCGTGGTGTTGTAGCGCTTTCCGGTCGATTTTGCCGGTGGCGGTGACCGGCATTTCGCCGAGTTCGATGATCGCCGCGGGGTTCATGTAGTGGGCGAGGGTGCGGTCGAGGTGGGCGTGGAGTTCGGTGGTGTCCAGGGTGGCGCCGGGGGCGGGGACGACGTAGGCCACGAGGATCGGTTCGCCGGTGGGGCCGGTGCGGGTGACGGTGGCGGCGGTCGCGACCGCGGGATGGCGGGTGAGCTGGGTGTCGATCTCGCCCGGTTCGATGCGCAGGCCGTGGATTTTGACCTGTTGATCGGTACGGCCCAGATATTCCAGTTCGAATCCGCTGCGGCCGGGGATCCAGCGCACGGAATCGCCGGTGCGGTAGAGGCGTTCACCGCGATCGGAGCGGGGGTCGGCGACGAAACGGGCGGCGGTGGTGGCGGGCCGGCCGGAATAGCCGCGCGCCAGGCCGGGCCCGCCGAGGTACAGCTCCCCCGCGACCCCGGCCGGTACCGGCCGCAGCCACATATCGAGCACCGCGACCGAGACGCCGTGGACGGGGCCGCCGATGGTCACCGGTTCCCCGGGGTGCAGGGCGTCGGATCCGGTGGCCCAGATGGTGGTTTCGGTCGGTCCGTAATGGTTCATCAGGCGCCGGCCGGGCGCCCACCGTGTCACGGTGTCCGCGCCGGTGGCTTCCCCGACGACCGCGACGGTGGTGAGGTCCGGTAGCCGAGCCGGGTCGAGGGTGTTCAGCACGGACGGGGTGAGGATGGCGTGGGTGACGTGCCCGGTGCGCAGCAGTTCGGTGAGGTCGGTGCCGCCGTACACGTCGGGGGGTGCGATCAGCAGGCAGGCGCCGTTGCCGTGGGCCAGTAGCAGTTCGGAGACGCTGGCGTCGAAACCGGGTGAGGCGACCTGCAGCACCGTGGAGGTGGTGTCCGCGGCGAAGGCTTCGGTGTGGGCGGCGGCGAGGCCGGCCAGCCCGCGGTGGGTCACCTGCACCGCTTTCGGGGTGCCGGTCGACCCGGAGGTGAAGATGAGGTAGGCGGTGTTCCCGGGTGTCGCCGGGCAGGCGGGGGCCGGCGCCGGGGACGGGGTGTGGGTGGTGTCGTCGAGGGTCAGCCAGTCCACTGTGCCGGGGAGGTGCGCGGCGACGGGGGCGGTGGTGACACCGAGGGCCGTGCCCGAATCCGCCAGCATTCCGGCGATCCGTTCGCCGGGGTTGGCGGGATCGAGGGGGAGGAACGCGGCACCGGTTTTCGCGACCGCCCAGATCGCGACAACGAGGTCGATCGAGCGTGGCAGTGCCAGGGCGACGAACGTTTCGGGGCGGGCGCCGCGGCCGGTGAGCAGTGCGGCGAGGTCGTCGGCGTGCTGCTGCAAGGCACGGTAGGTGAGGGTGGTGTCGCCGGAGCGTACGGCGGCCGCGTCCGGGTACCGGTGGGCGGTGGCGGTGAGGATGTCGTGCAGGGTGCGTTCGGGTACGGCGGGTGCCCCGGTGACCGGGAGCGGTTCGCTGGTGCGGGGGTCGCGGCCGGTAGTGACGGCGGCGGTGGGGGTGGCGGGATCGCTGACGACCTGGGTCAGGATCTGTTCGAATCGGGCGAGCAGGGTCGCGGCCTGTTCCGCGTCGAACCGGTCGGTGGCATAGCGCAGGGTGATCGTGTAGGTGCCGGCGTCGTCGCCGGTGGGGCGCGGCGGGGTGACCTGCAGGCTCAGCGGGTAGGGGGTGGCGTCCTGGGCGTCGAGATCGATCAGCTGCAGTCCGGCGGCGTCGAGGTCGCGGGCCAGGCCTTCCCGGTCCAGTGGATACGATTCCAGCACCGTGACGGTGTCGAACATATCGGCGATCCCGGTGGCGTGCTGTAGTTCCGCCAAACCGATATGGCGGTAGTCGAGCATCGCGGCCTGTTCGGACTGCACCCGGATCAGCAGGTCGGCGACGGATTCTCGGGGGTCGAACCGGACCCGCACCGGAAGGGTGTTGATGAACAGGCCCACCATGTGCTCGACGCCGAGGATGTGCGGCGGCCGGTGCGAGACCGTGTTACCGAACACCACATCGGATCGTCCGGTGAGGGCGGTGAGCAGCATCGCCCACGCCACCTGCACGGTGGTGCCTGCGGTGACACCGTGGGAGCGGCTCAGGTCGAGGACCGCGGCGGTGGTCGCGGCGTCGAGGTCGAGCCCGGCTTCACCGCTGGGTGCGCTGCCTGCCCGGTCCGGGCGGCCCGCGACCCGGGTCGGGTTGTCCACCCCGTCCAGCATCCGCTGCCAGGCCGTGGTGGCCGCGTCGTCGTCCTGGGTGTGCAGCCACTGCAGGTAGTCGCGGAACGATCGTGGGGCCGCGAGATCACCCGCCTCACCGTCGTCGGTGTACAGGACGAGCAGTTGGTGGATCAGCAGCGGCATCGACCAGCCGTCCAGGACGAGGTGATGGTCGGTGATCAGCAGCCGGTATTCGGTGGCGCCGGTGCGCAGCAGCTGGAAACGCAGCAGCGGCGGGTGGGCCGGGTCGAACGGTGCCGCCGCTTCGGTGGTGAGGCGGCGCAGTTCGCGGTCGCGGCCCGCAGGGTCGTGGCCGGTGAGATCGGTGTCGCGCCAGTCGGCCTTGACGTTGTGCAGGACGATCTGGCGGGGACCGTCGGCTGTTTCGACGAAGGCGGTGCGCAGGCTGTCGTGCCGGTCGATCAGTGTTTGCGCGGCCCGGCGCATCCGCTGCGCGTCGACCTCACCGGCGAGGGTCAGTGTGGCCTGCACGATGTAGCTGTCGTCGCCGTCGCGGTCGTAGAGGGTGTGGAACAGCAGCCCGGTTTGCAGCGCGGTCAACGGCCACACATCGGTCATCGCCGGGAAATCCCGCGACCAGCTGTCGATATCGGCCTGCGAGACCTCGACCAGCGGGAAATCGGAGGGTGTGTAACCGCCGGCGGATTCGGTGTGCAGATGCGCGGCCAGGCCGTGCAGGGCCTGCACCCACAGATCGGCGAGCTCGCCCATGGCGTCGGCGTCCACGATGTTGCGCGCGAATTCCCAGGTGGCGTCGAGTTCGAGGCCGTCGGGGCCGGGTTCGGCGATCGCGTTCACATCCAGTACCGCGGGCAGCGCCATCCGCGGATCGGTGGTCGCGGTCAGCGAGGTGAATTCGGTGGTGGGGGGGGGGGCGCCCCCCCGGGGCCGGCGCACCCCCCCCCCCCCCCGCCATCAATAGAGAGTAGGTGGAGGCGCGCGGCCGAGACGGGGGGCCGCACCGCGGCGGGGGAGGGTGAGCGTCCGACAGACCGACCAGGCGGC
>NZ_JARWNW010000282.1 GCF_029868325.1 Nocardia carnea | reverse complement strand
GTCGCGACCGGTGCGACGACGAAGGAGGTGGCCGGCAGCCTGTTCCTCAGCCCGCGGACGGTGGAGGCCCACCTGCGCAGCATCTTCCGCAAACTCGGTGTCACCTCGCGCAGGCAGCTCAAAGACATCCCCGATCTCGGGCCCGTACCCCCGCGTGGTTTGGGTGTTACCGCCAACCGGGGTGCCTAATCCCGGCCCGGGGGCGGCTAACGCCGCCCGGATCCGCCGATCGTCGGCGAAGGCGCCGGTATCGAGATCGGCGAAATCGCCGATCGACTTCAGGTACCGCACATCGTCTTCGAACGCGGCCAGCAGGCTCGGTTTGAGGGTGGTGTCGAACGACGTACCGCCGGGGCCGTTGTAGAGGTACACCACTTCCTGCGGGAGACCCGACCCCTCGGCCACGATCCGCGCGGCCTCCAGCGGTTCCTGCCACAGGAATTCGGTGGCATCCAGTTGCGCCTGGAGGAACGCGTCCACCACTTCGGGATGCTGTGCCGTGTAGTCCTTCCGGGCGACCACCCCGTGGAATGTGGGAACGTTCAACTCGGCACCGTCGTAGAGCAGTTTCGCCTTGTCCTGGAACACCAGCAGCCCCGGCCAGGCGACGAATTGTGATAGGCCGCTCACCTGTCCCGATTCCAAGGCCGACGCCCCGACCTGCGGTTGCTGGTTGAGCACCTCCACGCCGGTGACCGGGTCGATACCGGCACGGGTCAGCGCCTGCACCAGAGTGCCGTGCCCGGCGGATCCGACACTGGCGGAGATCTTCTTCCCCGCCAGATCGGGCAAAGTTGTCGCGGGCGAATCCGGCGGTACCACAACCATATTCAGCGCACCTTTGGGGTTGTAGCCGGTGACCGAGAGGAATTCCGTGCGGGAACGTTCGTTGGCCTGCGTGCGTGACCCGTTGATCAGCAGCGGGTAATCACCCATCGAACCGATATCGATCTTCTCCGCCACCATTTGCGCCGTGATCGGCGCGCCGGTGTCGTAGTCCTGCCATTCGACCTCATAGGCCGGGCCACCGTCCTCGGTGAGCCGGGCCAGCCGCTGCTCCAGATACCCCTGGGCGCGCAGCAGGGTGCCCGCGGTGACGGTGTTGATCGTTTTGGACTGGTATCCGATGACGACGCGCACCGTATCGCCGGCGGCGGCGTCTTCCAGCGAGCATCCGGTGAGGGCGAGCGCCCCGGCGGCGAGCAACGCGGCCAGGCGTTTCAGTGTGAGCATGGTGGGGTCTACCTCAGGAGATACGGCATGTTGACGGTGACGGCGCCCGTAGGACAGCGGGCCGCGCAGGGGCCGCAGTACCAGCATTCGTCGACGTGCATGAACGCTTTGCCGTTGTCGGGGTTGATCGCGAGGGAGTCGAGCGGGCAGATCTCGACGCACAGGGTGCAGCCTTCGATACACAGCGATTCGTCGATGGTCACGGGGATATCCGTGCGCTGGTTCGCCAGGGCCATCTAGAGGACCTTCCATTCGGGGTTCGTGCGGGAGAGACTGCCGCGCAGAGTGATCCGGTCACCGCGCATCCGGATGTACTCGAGGTCGACCGGTGTTCCGTCGTCGAGACGGGTGAGACGTTCGAGCATCAGCAGCGGCGCGCCGGCGGGGACGTCGAGCGTGGCGGCGGTATGCCGGTCGGCGGGTATCGCCTCCACGGTCAGGTCCGCCGAACCGAGTGACTGCCCGCTGAGCTGTTCGAGGAGCACGAACACATCGGTGTGGGCCAGATCGTGGTCGAGGACACGGGCGCCGATATCGGGAGCAAGATAGGTGAGGTCCAGGCTCAGCGGCTGATCACCGAGATAACGCAGGCGTTCCAGGTAGACGACCTGCTCACCGGGTTCGAGGCCGAGCCGGCGGGCGACTACGGGCGGGGTGGTGGTGCGGCGGCCCACCCGGACCTCGTTGCGCACGGTCCCGCGCCCCTCCAGGGTTTCCTGCAGGCCCAGCAACGCATCCAGACCGTGATCGAATTTCCGGGCGGCCACCCGGGTTCCGACCCGCGGCGCGCGGGCGATCAGTCCTTCGTCGCGCAATAGGGCCAGCGCATCGCGGATCGTGTTGCGAGATGTCCGGTGTTCCGCGGCCAACTGCTGCTCGCCGGGCAGAGTGTCACCGACGGTCCCCGCGTGGATCTGGTGGCGCAGGATATCGGCCACGCGCCTCGCCTGGTCCGCACGCAGCCGACGCACGGTCGCCCCGCCGCCTGACCGCTCCGAACTTATCTCGCTGACCTGCATGAACCGCGACGATAGTGGCGTTATTCGAGGGTTTCGGATGACCGCGGCTGAAATGGGTGCGCGGCTCGAGGCTTACGCCGGGTCACGGACGGGCGCGACCAGCATGGACAAGGGGTTTTGCGGCTATTCCGCCACCTGTGGCACGCCCGGCCCGGTTGAGATCAGCCCGATTCGAAAGAAGCGGATCGATCCGAGCGGACGGTTCACCGAACCGGTGGCGCTGGAGGTATCGCCAAGCCGGCGTCCAATTCGCGTCGAATGTGTATGCGAAACGGTGTTCCGGTTCGACCTCGACGACCTCACTCGGAACAGAACCCCGACCGAGCCCTTCGCGGTGGAGCAGTGGCCGGCTGCACACCGATATCGCAAAAAGTTGACCCCCACCACCTTTCCAAAAGATAGTGTAGCCTTCCCTAAGTATCGGAGCGGGTCCCCGGCAGACCCGCCGTGTGAGGCAGAAAATCCAGGCCACCATGCACCGAGTGGCCACTGCACACCGGTTGGCAGGCCGGAAGATCGTTCGGCCCCACGAGAACGCGGTGCCGATGCGATGACCTCCACAGAAGGAGCACACGTGGCAGCAATCCAGGTCACCGATCTCGTCAAGTCGTACGGTGAGGTGGCGGCTCTCAGAGGTATTTCGTTCGAGGTGGCCCGCGGAGAGATACTCGGCCTGCTCGGCCCGAACGGCAGCGGTAAGACCACCACGGTCACCCTGCTGTCCACCCTGCAACGACCCACTTCCGGCAGCGCCTGCATCTGCGGTCACGATGTCGTCACCGAGGCGGCCCGGGTGCGCGAAACCATTTCGCTCACCGGGCAATACGCATCGCTGGACGAGGGGCTCACCACGGCGGAGAATCTGTCCGTGTTCGGCCGGCTCACCGGTTTACGCGGCCCCGGGTTGCGCATCCGCATAGACGAGCTCGTCGAACAGTTCGACCTGGTCACGGTGCGCGACCGGCGGGTCGGCGCCCTTTCCGGCGGGATGCAGCGCCGGGTCGATATCGCCAGTGCCCTGGTCACCCGGCCCGAGGTGCTGTTCCTCGACGAACCGACCACCGGCTTGGACCCACGCAGCCGCGCCATGGTCTGGGATACCGTCGCAGGCCTGCGGGAGGAAGGGATCACCGTCCTGCTGACCACCCAGTATCTCGAGGAAGCCGACCGGCTCGCCGATCACATCGTGATGCTCAACCGTGGAACCGTGGTCGCCGCCGGCACCCCGGGGCAGCTGAAAAAGCAGGTCGGGGCGGCAGTGTGCGAGGTGACTCTCGTGGAGCGGGCCGATACGGCCCGGGTCGTCGACCTGCTCGACGGGCTCGAACTCGTCGAGTCACCCGCGGACGGCGCGGCCGCGGGGGCCCAGGTCCATCCGCGACTGGTGGTCCGGGCGCCGGACGGTATGGCAACGGTGGCCGGCGTGATCAGCCGGCTCGACAGCGCCGGGATCGACGTGGTCGATATCGGCCTGCGGCAGCCCTCACTGGACGAGGTGTTCCTCCAACTGACAGAGACGAGCTGATGACGACCGCTGTGCAGCGCGTGACCGCCACGAACTCTCCGGGCACGGCTGTACCCCGGAGTTCGGTCGGGCTGGTACCGGCCACTGCCACTCTCGCCCGCCAGAAGATCTCGGCCGCGCTCCGCTCCGGCGATATCGTCTTCGCCGTTCTCGGGCCGGTCGTGTTCTTCCTCTGCTTCTATACGCCGTTGCACCGCCAGTTCGAACTCGGCGGCGGCGATTACGCGCAATTCCTCACCCCGATAATCCTTTTGCAGGCCGGGCTCTTCACCGCGATCACCGCCACCGAGACCGCGGGGCAGGACGCCCGAGCCGGTGTGCACGAACGGATGATGTCGCTGCCGATTCCGCGCGTGGCCCCGTTCCTCGGGCGGATGGCCTGGGTGGTCGTCCGGATGATCCTGGCGCTCGGCGGCGGGCTCGCCATCGGCTGTGCCCTGGGCTTCCGGCTCCAGGGCACGATCGTGGAATCGGTTGCCTTCGCCGCGCTCGTCGTCGTTTTCGGGCTGGCGCTGAGTATGGTCACCGACGCGATCGGCACTGTGGCCCGCAATTCGGTGTCCATCGCGAGCGTGCTCATGATCCCCCAGCTGATCCTGGTGATGGCTTCCACCGGCCTTGTCGCGGCCGAGGCATTTCCCGACTGGATCCAGCCGTTCGTGCGCAATCAGCCGATGTCGGTGTACGCCGATGCGCTTCGCGCGCTCGCCGCGGGCACCGATTTCGAACCGACCGCGGTCCTGCTCTGGTCGGTGGCGTTGCTCGCCCTCGGCGGTGCGGCAATCGTGGCCGCGGGCCGAGCACAGGTGAAACGATGACGGAGACGATGACAGAGACAACAACCTGGCCGGCCCGGCAGGCCGTTCCAGTACTGCGCCAATCGGTCGTCCAAGCGGCGGCGCTGCTGCGTTCCTGGTCGCGCGATCCGGGGATCGTGGTGCAGTCGATAGTTTTTCCCGCTTTCCTGCTCCTGATGTTCCAGCTGGTCCTGGGCAAGACCGTGACCTCGATGGGTGGCGGTGACAGTATTTTCGGCAACACCGGTCTGGTGGCGCTGGTGGGTGCGTTGTTCGGCACCCTGGCCACCGCGATCAGCCTCATCCACGAACGCGATACCGGACTGCTGGCCCGGATGTGGACACTTCCGGTGCCGCGCCCGGGGTTTCTGGCCGGGCGGCTGCTCGCCGAGGCCGTGCGCACCGGGATCGCCACCGTTGTCCTGTTCGCCGTCGCCATCCCCCTCGGGTTCCGGTTCGAGCAGGGTTTCGCTGCCGGTATCGGCGCGGTGCTGGTGGCGATGCTGTTCGCGGTGGGTATCGCGGTGCCGGTGATCGCCATGGCGACGGTTGCCTCCGGCCGGCAGGCCGTCCAGCAACTCAACGGATTCTTCCTGCTGCTGCTGTTCTTCAACGGCGGTTTCGCACCCGTCGCCGAGTACCCCGGCTGGCTGCAGCCGGTGGTCCGGCATCAGCCGATGACACCGGCGATCGATACTGTCCGCGGTTTGACCGAGGGCGGTCCGGTGGCCCAGCCGCTGGCGGTCACCGTGCTCTGGACCATCGGATTGATCGTCGTGTTGGGGCCGGTGGGGGGGGGGGGGGGGGGGGGGGGGGGGCCGGCCGCGCCCGGCCGCCCCGCCCCCCGCCCCCCCCCCCCCCCCCCCCGCGCGGCCGCGGGA
>NZ_JARWNW010000281.1 GCF_029868325.1 Nocardia carnea | reverse complement strand
TCAACCATCGGCCCCGCAGAATTCACGGATACCGCAGCCCGGCCGAGGTCTACGCTGAACACCTGAACAGTGGTGATGCAGTGCCCCTTTGGGACCGCCATCGTTTCTTGAACAGTCGGGCCTAAACGGGCTCTGGCGGGCAAAAGCCCCGGGTGGTCCAGAATCGCCGACTGTTCAAAAACGTGTCGCAAAGTCTGCCTGAACAACATCGGATCACCCATTTATGTACGATTCGGGGTGACGGATACCGATGTGCTCGAACCGCTTTCCCTCGACGGCGATGCCCTGGATCCGATCGGCGGGGGAGGAGCGCTGATCGGATACGCCCGCGTCTCCACCCGCGACCAGAACATGGACCGGCAGACCCGCGCGCTGAAGGCGGCCGGGTGCAAGAAGACCTTCGCCGACAAGAAATCCGGGCGGGACGCCGAACGGGAGTAGCTTTCGGCGTGCCTGGACTACATGCGCGCCGCCGACACCCTCGTCGTCGCCTACCTCGACCGGCTCGGCCGCTCCCCGCAGGACCTCATCGCGATCGTGGCCGATCTCCGTCGCCGCGGGATCGGGTTCCGGTCCCTGCACGAAGCACTCGACACCACCACCCCCGGCGGTCGACTGGTGTTCCACGTCTTCGCCGCGCTGGCCGAGTTCATCCGCGAGCTCATCGTGGACAGCACCCACCAAGGCCTCGCCGCAGCCCGGGCCCGCGGGCAGCGCCTCGGCCGGCCACCGGCCCTGAGCGAGGAACAGATCCGGCAGGCCCGCACGATGCTGACCCGGCCGGATGAGTCGGTGTCCTCGATCGCGCGGCTGCTGGGGGTCTCGCGGACCACGCTGTACAAGTACGTACCAGAGTTGACGAGCAAGCCGACATGATCGGGCGTGGGCGGGCCGATTCGGGCCGGTGGCAGAGGTAAAGCGATGACCGTAGAACCGATTATCGTCCCCCGCGCCGAGTAGGACCTCGACACCCGCCGCTTCTACCGGCCCGGTGACACGCCGTTCCTCGATCCCGCCGCCGAGGACCTGATCCTGGTGGACTGGCAGATCCACACCGGCCCCGCCGACGAGCTGCACACGGTGGAACTGGCCTCCGACGATGTCGACGACGCCCAGCACAAGCTGAACGTGGCCGTGCGCGCCGCCCGCGACGCCGGCGCCTCCTTGGCCGACATCGGCCGCGCAGTCGGCATCTCGCGGCAATCCGCGCACGAACGATGGGCGAAGATGCTGGCCGAGTAAGCGACACCGCAAGCCGGCTCGTCGGTTCCCAGCGGGGCGCCGCTATCGTCCGGCCGGGGCGGAGGCCGTCGTGGAGGCCACCGCGACCACCGCGGTGTGCACGGTGATCTCCGGCATCGGCGCCCCGCCGCCGAGCATTGGCGCGCCGTCGCTACCCGCTACGACAAGCCGACGGTGGCCTATCGTGCTGGATTCGTCCTGGCTCTGGTCGTCGAACGGATCAAATCATTGGGGCACGACCCTATGCGTCCTCGTCTTCGTCTTCGTCGTCTTCGGCCGATGCCAGTTCGTCCACCATCTCCATTGCCGCACTATCCCAATCCTCGTAGCGGTCGAGGAATTCGGAACCGGAGCGGTCACGGACGGCCTCGGCGATCACGTCCCAAGGCACAAACCCTGGTAGAGGTCGCGAAATTGCGTAGTGCAGGTCTTTCCAGGCATTGACCTCGGGTCGGTCGTCACCCTCCCACGGGGACGAATGTCCCCACTCCCACGCAGTCGACCATCCCCACCCACCCAAGCCACACATCACCTCGCCGAAGTAGGCGGCCACCCCATCTACGAACGGCCGCGCTTCCGGAGCGGCCAGCTGAGCTGGATCGATGAATCGACGCAGAACCTCAGCCTCCAGTCTGCCCAGCGATGACGGTGCGAAATTCAGCTCCAGTTCGGGTAGTTCAGCCGCAAGCGATTTCGCGAGATGACGTGCAATCTCAGGCCAGTCCTTCGAACCCATGTCGTTAGCCTAGGGCTTCCTGGCCATCACGCCGCCCTGACGCGTGTTCGGCCGCGTCCCCCTGCTCACCGGGCAGGGCACCACCCTGCCGCCATATCCGGAGCATGGAGAAATACCAGCAACTCGGACGAAACGACTGGCGCATCAACTCGCTCCGGGCAGGGTTGCGATGTCTCGACGCCATTCATGCATCCAAATCAGCCGAGTAGCCGTACACAACGAGGACGGGACCTACATGCTTGCTATCCAGCTCAGGCCCGCCCCTCGCCTGCACGTCAGCCCGACGCCCAGTTGCGCGCGTGTCGACACCGGACAGTGTCCTTCCTCCACGTCACCACCGACTACAACACGTTGACGCCGGCTAAGGCGGTGCGTCGGCGGCATCGGAGTTGCCTCCCGAGGGCGCCCCGCGAGTGCCTGGTTTCGGAGTTCGTGAAGGCGCGCGGGACCGAATGATGATGACGTGGCTGGCTGACAGCGGGTGATCAGTCCGCACACTCAGGGCGGCCCACCACACGCCGTGCCGGGCTGTCCTGTCTTATCCGAGCCGAGAGTCCGTTGTCGGTTGTGCACCGCCATGAGCATTTTGCCGCCGAAACCGTCGGAGGTGACCCGGTGCCCGCGCGGCGCCGGCTCGGCGATCTCGGAGAACGGGTAGGCGTTCTCGCCCATCCGCATCAGCCCGTCATCGGTGGGCGGTACCCAGGTCGGTGAATCCCACAGTGACGGCTTGAACAGCACGCCGTGGCCGACCAGCCACTGGTAGTGGGCGAGGCTCTCGCGGCTGTAGAGGCCCACCTTCTGCTGATCGGCGTCGGGCCCGAGCGCGGCGAGCAGGAACTTCTCCATCGCCTCGGCGGTGTCGTCGAATCCGCACGCCTGCTGGATCGGCGTGCCGCCGCCGAGGTACATCTCACCGCCCGACAGTGCCGAGGAGCCGCCGCCACCGCTCTGCCGCTCGAGCAGGATCACGTGGACTCCGGCCCCGTGGGCCTCCAGTGCGGCCGAGGCGCCCGCGCAGCCGTAAACCGACCACCAGGACAACGGTTTCGTGGTCGTAGTGTGCGATATCGGCGGCGTCGATGGGGGTGACGGGTACGCGGGTGCTCATCCTGTTCGCCTGTGCTCGGCAACAGGTCATCAGCGTGGTGACGGTCACGGTATGGTCAGCGAAACCGTGAGCGAGGATGCCCGCCCATTCAGTGGGAGATATGCGCGCCGACCGCGTCACGTACCGGGGCAGGCAGGTTCCGCCACAACGGAGCCCGGGGCGCCGGCGGCACGGGTCGGCAGAGTCGCACTCGGACAGAATCTCTCGGCCGACCGTGATCTTCCCGTAGGCGTACATGTGCGTGACGTCGGTCGGCCGGGGTGCAGACGAGACGCGGTGACCGCCCGGCCTCGGAAACCACTTGTCAGGGCAGCTCGCAGCGGCGAAGGTGCTTCGTCATGACCAACCCTGCTGCTGAGCCCGCCGCCCGTATGCCGGAACAGGCACTGCTGAACATCCGCCCCTACCGACGCGAGGATGAGGAAGCGGTGGTCGGTCTCTGGAGTCGGGCCGCCCGAATCGCGCACCCCTTCATCGCCAGCGAAGGTAGCGGGGATCGGGAGCGCAAGCTTCGGGAGGTCTACCTCGTCGAGGCCGATAACTGGGTCGCCGAGACCCCGGCCGGCGGTGTGGTGGGGTTGATGGGACTGCTCGGTACCGAGATCGGCGGCCTGTTCGTCGACCCCACCGCCCAGAAATCGGGCATCGGACGGCAGCTGATCGCGCACGCTCTGCGCCTCCACGGCAGAGTGACTCTCGACGTCTTCGAACTCAACACCGCAGCTCGAGCCTTCTACGCCCACCTGGGTTTCCGCGAGATCGGCCGGCACCCGGAAGCCGATACCGGCTTCACCGCTATCATCCTCGAACTCATCGCTCCACTTCGCTGAGGGGATCGCCGACACGGGCGTGCAGACACAGAGCTTTCCGGTGGGCCGGGCCATTACCTTTCCCGGCTACCGGGAAGACCTCTGTGGCACGTCCGGCCGGTCCGGTTCAGTAGTGGAACGCGTCGCACGGTGTGGCCTGTCGGGCAGTGTAGGGAGTCGAGGGTGGGTTCGGAACGAATCGTGGTGGTGACCGGTGCCAGTCGCGGTGCGGGCAAAGGCATCGCGCTCGCGCTGGGGGAAACCGGGGCAAAGGTCTACGTCACCGGGCGAACACGGAACGAAGGTGATTCCCCGCTGCCGGGCACAGTGTTCGCGACCGCCGAGGAGATCACCCGCCGCGGCGGCCATGGCGTGCCCGTAGTGCTCGACCATCGCGACGATGCCCAGGTCGAGTCCTTCTTCGCAGGTCTTCGCGACGAGCACGGACGGCTCGACATCCTGGTCAACAACGCTCTCGCGGTACCCGACGGCCTGACCGAGACAGGGCCGTTCTGGGAAAAGCCGTTGACCTTGCTCGACCTGCTGGATGTGGGTATGCGCTCGAGCTACGTCGCCACCTACTACGCTGCACCGCTGTTGGCCGCCAATGGCGCGGGGTTGGTTGTGAACACGTCGTCGTTCGGCGGCACCTGCTATATGCACGGGCCCGCCTACGGTGCGGGCAAGGCGGCGGTGGACAAAATGGCGCACGATATGGCCGTCGATTTCCGTCCGTGGAACGTGGCCGTCGTCTCGATCTGGATGGGTCTGCTCGCGACCGAGCGCACGCTCGCCGGGTTCGCCGCGAATCCGGGCGCCTACGACGGTCTTGCCGCGACAGCCGAATCGCCGGAATTCACCGGTCGTGTCATCGATGCCCTCGCGCGTGATCCGGAGTTGATGAACCGTACCGGCCAGGTGCTCATCGGCGCCGAGATCGCGCAGGAACTCGGCGTCGTGGACACCCGGGGGCAGCATCCGCCTTCGCACCGGCCGTTCCTGGGGAACCCTCCGGTGTTCTCCGATGCGGTCATCGACTGACCTCGCAACCACAACAATTCGCTCGTCACCTCCATAGCCGGGCAGACAAGGAACAACCGATGGATCTCGCACAACGCATCGACACCCTCGAACAGATCGAAGCGATCAAGCAACTCAAGCACCGGTACTGGCGGGCCTGTGACAACAAGGATCCCAAGACGATGCGGGACTGCTTCATCCGGTCCGGCGCCGACCTCGACTACGGCCGTATCGGCAAATTCGACGACGCCGGCCCCTTGATCGAGATCTTCACCCGTATCGCGTTGCACGAGGTCGACGGCAAACACGTCGTCCTCGACATGCATCACGGCATCCACCCCGACATCACCGTCACCGGTGAACGCACCGCGACAGGCCGGTGGACCCTGCGATTTCGCCAGGTCAATCTGGTCGACAACACCGAGTTCGTCTCGACGGGCGACTACGACGACGACTACATGATCGAGGACGGCCTCTGGAAGATGTCGCGAAGTCATTTCACGGAGCGCTGGTCGATCACCCGCCCTCTCCTGACGGACTCGGTCATCGCCGAGGGCATCTTCGCGGAAGACGGCCAGGTCGAACAATCTCGACTCTTGCCCTGATGCCCGTGTGCTGACCGAGCACGGGCTCGAGATCGCCGTGAAACGGGCCCCATGGAAAGTGCACGTCGATGGGTTCGGCGGCTGAGGTGGAGCTTGATCCCGAGGATCAGGGCGGTCAGTCCGCCGGTGAGCAATGCGAAGTCCGGTTTGCGATCCATAGCGATCGACTGGAGTGCACCGAGGATCGCTACTCCCATGACGAGGCCGAGTTGCTGGCATGCTTCGATCGCTGCCGAGCCGGCGCCGCTGGTAGCGGATGATACGCGGGAGAGTGCGGCATTGTTTGCCGCGGGGAGGGCGATGCCCATGCCTACCCCGAAGAGAGCAAGGGGTATGACGAGAACGAGGTAGGCAACGGTAGGCGGGGTCAGCGCGATGGCCACGAGGCCGGCCGCACCGCTGAGCAACCCCAGCCGTACCACCGCCGGTGCACCGATTCTGGCCTGGATTCTGCTGAGGAACGTCGAAGCCGAAGCCATGGCCACCGCTGCCGGGGCAAGAGCGAGACCGGCAGCAACCGGTGAGAGGTTGCGGGCTTGTTGGAACTGGATCGCCAGCAGGAACAGTGCGGACGAGAACGAGAATCCGACACACAGGACTGTCACCAGGCTCGCACGGAACACACCGTCCTGAAGCAGGTATCGAGGTATGACCGGCCGTTGAGCCTTCCGGTTACGAAACACGAAGAGCACCGCGCTGACAATTCCAACACTCGCCGCAACGATCACCGAGATTGAACGCCCCCCTTGGTCAGGCGCCTCGACTATCGCGAATGCGGCCGACACCGAGGCGCATAGTGCGAGGGCGATTCCGGCCGGGTCAGCCATCTGCTGCTGTTTTCGAGAATGATCGGCCACCATCCAACCGACGGCGACCGCGGCTGCGAGGATCCCGGCGGGGACATTGATCCCGAAGACCGAACGCCATCCGAGCCAGCCGAGAAGCGTGCCACCCAGCACCGGCCCGAGGGCCAGAGCGACAGCGTTGATGGCGCTCCACGCGCCTATGGCCTTGGCACGCTGTCGGGCGTCGGGAAAGAGGTCAACGATCATCGTCAGACTGCAAGGCACGAGAACAGCGGCGCCGATACCTTGCCAAGCACGTCCGATGATCAGCAGCGCGAGATCACCGGAGACAGTGCACAGGAGGGCACCGAGCGTGAAGATCGCCAGGCTCAGCAGGAAAGCGCGCCGACAACCGAGCCGATCGACAATCGCACCTCCTGCGAGGAGCGCACCGGCGAACGCAAGGGTGTACGAATTGGCGATCCACTGCATCCCCGAGTAGGCAACAGTAAGTTCCTCACGAATCGTGGGTAGCGCGACGTTGACGACGGACAGGTCGAGCATGGCGAAGAAGACCGTGAGGAACATCGCTGCCGTGACACTTACTCTCGAACCTTGCCTTCGGGATTGCACTGATCGCCTCTCCATCATTCGTCGGCCGACCCCTCATATGCGCCGCTCGGCCGCACTTGAATCACAGCCGGGAGCGTGCGTAAGGACCTTCCGGCCCCGCGCCTGTCCTCCGCTGGGGGCGCCCGGGGTTGCCGGCAGGGAGCCGAACCGACAACCCGCTGTTGATGAACGCACCATCGTCAATTATTGTCAATTCTGCGAATAATCGCAGTAGTATGATCAGGCGTCAACTTGCACTGCGCATGACCGCGGAGTGCGCAAGATTGTCGGGCTGCGCGGTAGTCGTAAGCATGGGACGACTATCCGGTCTGCACTGCGGGAACGAGGCGCAGGGCTGAGAGAGTGGTGTGACCAGGTGGATTCGCAGGCGATCATCGGATTCGCGGCGATGTCGTTCGCGCTCATCGTCATCCCGGGGCCGAGTGTGTTGTTCGTCATCGGCCGATCACTGTCGCTCGGGCGGCGAGGTGGGCTCCTGAGCGTCCTGGGCAACGAGCTCGGAGGGCTCCCGCTGGTCGTTCTGGTCGCAGCGGGCGTCGGCAATCTCGTGGCGTACTCGGCGCCCGCATTCCTGGCGATCAAGCTACTGGGAGCCTTATACCTCATCTACCTGGGCGTACAGGCGATCGTTCACAGGAGGGCAGGGGCCGGCCTCGCCGGCTCTGCGGTCGGGGGAGATCTGCCTGGGTGGCGGACCGTTCTGCAAGGCGCTCTTGTCGGGGTGACAAACCCGAAGACGGTCGTCTTCTTCGTCGCAGTGCTGCCGCAGTTCGTGAACAGAGACGGCGGGGATGTTCCGCTGCAGATGATCACGCTGGGGCTGATTTTCACGGCGATCGCCTTCTGCTGCGATGCTGTGTGGGCGCTCATCGCATCGAGTGCTCGACACTGGTTCGCAACATCGCCTCGACGCCTGTCCGCTATGCGAAGCGCGGGCGGAGGCATGCTGATCGGTATGGGCGCCGCGGCGGCGTTGATGCCCACGAAAGGCTGAACAGGGACGCCTGTCACGGGCAAACCGCTGACCTAGGAAATCGGTAAGCCCACGCCACTAGAATCTAGCCTGCGAATAATTTCGTACCTGCAAACAGAGGTGTTCTGATGTCCCCTCGGGCTGCAAGCAATGAACCGGCGTCGCGTACGCGCGTCCGTCGGTTGTCGGTGCAAGCATCCACATTGGAACTGGTGCTGCATCCAGTCCGCCTCCGGATCCTGCAAGCCGTGACAGGGCGCACTGTGACCACTGCGGACATTGCAGAGCTTCTCACCGACGTAGCAGCCGCCACTGTGTATCGACACGTCAATGCGCTCCTGGAAGCCGGAGTACTGACGGTCGTCTCGGAGCGGCGCGTACGGGGCACGGTGGAACGTACCCTTGCCCTGGTCGACGACGCCACCCGAGCGGGACCGGATGAGGCCTGCAAAATGTCCGATGATCAGCACCGCCAGGCATTCGCTGTATTCCTCGCACACCAGGCTGCCGAGTTCGACCGGTTCATCGCCCACCGCGACGATGAGACGATGCCATTGTTCGGCTACGGGCAGACGATCCTCCACATCACCGAAGACGACTTGCGCCGTATCCAGGAACAGCTCAGAACCACGCTGGAACCATATATGCAACCCCGCGGAGACGGCGAGCACCGAGTCGGCCTGGCGACGCTCCTCATCCCCGAAAACGAAACCGGTGCACATCCGCAAGCCACTGACGACGACGCCGAGGCCGACTCGTGATGGCCGAAGATCTCTCGATCCACATGTGAACGATCTGGTTTCGTATGGAGCACCTCGCCGGATCATCCGGTGACACGACGAGGTTTTGGATCGACCGGCGCAGCCGGTAACCGAATCCGGTCCCGGCCTCTGGGGCCTGCTAGGTGGCCGCCGGAGCCGCGGACGAGCAGTGACCGGTTGCCAAGGGCATGTCCGTGGCACTCCGTCGGTCAGAGGCGGATCTCTCGTAGTTTTCGATCGCTCGCGACCGTCAGGGTCGCGAGGACGGCGAGCAGACCAACGGCTGCGATCGGGGTGCCTGTGCCTGCGGATGAGGCGAGCGCCCCGAACAAAGGGCCGACCACGAGCTGGGGAAGCTGCTGGACGATGATCAAAAGGCTCTGGAAGCGGGACAGCATCGCGGCCGGCGCGAGAAGCATGTAGGTCGGGAAGGCATGCCCGGTGAAGACGACCACTCCTGCTCCGGTGAGCGCAGCGGAGGACATCGCGACGGGCCACAGCGACGTGAACGCGAGAATTTCGAGACCCGCGGCAATGATGATCGGACCGAAAATCATCGGCTTCCACACCTGTGAAGCAATATCCCGCCATGAGATCCACGCACTGCATATGAGACCGCCGGCGACCCACCCTGCTTCGATCAGACCGGCTTCGCCGGCATTCCACCCGCGTTCCCGTGCAGCGAGCGGAATCCCCAGGATGACTGCGGGAAGGACGGCACCCGCAATGATGCCGACCGATGCGAGCAGCGCAGACACGCCGGCGACGGAGCGGGCGACGCGCAGCGCCTGGACAGCGCCCTCTTTGCGTGGCGCATCGTCTATCGAGCGACGTCGGCGAGGCGGCCGGATCAGGACGAGCACCAGCAGCATGACAGCCGAGGTTGTCGCATCGAGCCATGCGACACCGCCAAGCGTGAGGACGCCGATGAGCGCACCGCCGAGCGGAGGCCCAACGCTGCGGGCGAGCTGGCCGGCCATGCCGACCCGTGCCATCACGACACCCAATGCGCTGTCCCCGACAAACAGTCGAGGGAACACACCCGAGGGTGGGCGAAAGAACGCGGACGCAGTTCCGATGAGCGCTGCCGCCGCGAGCAACAGTAGTGGAGACGGCCCGGCGCGATCGATGCTGATCGCCATACAGGCCGATATCATGATGATGCCTGAGAGGCTGACGAGCATCATGACCCGCACGCCGAAGCGATCGGCCAGCATCCCACCGAGGAGACCGAACGCCACCGACGGAGCGACGGTCAAGGTGAGTACCAGCGATGCCGTATCCGGCCCGTAGCCTGCGGCGGTCCACGTCATCGCGAAGGCGAGCACGGCGGTGCCGAGCTCGGACCCGAACGTCGCGACGATCCACGCCCACAGAGAGCGCGGAACGTGCTGCGAGGTCATATGGCGGACACGATCGCGGTGCGTACGACGCGCGATCGTCGACCAGTGCGATTTTCCGGATATCGCCACGGTGCGGTCCTCGTCGCCTCATCTGCCTGCGCATTACTCTCCACGCTGCACCGGCGGCCATCGAGTGTCACGACGGGCGACGCACCGAGGGCAGTGCCGGCGACGCCGGTACAAACCACAGTCCATCTCACGCGCATCCAGCCCCACCGAGATCGCACAACGCAGCACATCCTCCCTGAGCCCGCGCTCCTCGATTGTTTTGCGCATTGCAATTATTATCAGTCTAGAGAATAATGGCCGTCGTATCGCTCAGGAGGCACCATGGCGGCAATCGAACCCGGAGATCTGGCGATCACCGTGCACTTACCAGGCTGGGAGGCGATGGCAACGCGACACAGCGCGTTGACAATTCCACACGCAGCTATCACGCACGTTTCGGTCAGTGACGGGTGGCCAACCGGTTCATTCGGCCTGCGGCACGGCGGCGTGGTCGTTTCCGGGGTCATCAAGGTCGGCGTATGGCTCGACCACGACGGCGCGCGGCGGCTGGTGTCGATTCGACGCGGGATGCCGACACTGCAGGTGTGGTGTGATGCCGGACAGGTCGAGGGTTTCGCCCTGGTCATGGTTGGAACCCACGATGCACACACCGTGGCCGAACGTCTGCGGAAACGGATCCGTGGATGATCGGACTTCTGTGCTTGGCCGGCGTCGGTGTCGTCGCCGGCACTGCTCTTGCCGCACAGCTGTGGTGGACGCCGCCTTTTGTCGACCACATTCATTTCCTCGGCGAACCCGTGCTTTCATGGAGCACCGCATCGGGACTCGGAAGCGTGCAATTCGCACTCGGACTCGCCCTGTGGGTGGTTTCGTCGTACGCCGCCTCCGGATTCGCCCGCATGACCCTACTGCACTTCACCCATACGAGGCGACTGGCACACGGGGGATGGTCAGGTCATGATCGAGGATCGCCCGCAGTCGCATACAGCCCGGCACTGCGCTCCGCGTCCGGCTGCGCGGCTGCCCGGTGTGACGATCCAATTCCACCCTGACTGGCCGTTTCGCAACGGTACGGTGCTGGAAGCGATCGCTGCAGACGGACGGTATCGCTCACAGTTCGAGACCGGCACCAGCAACGGCGGCCTGACCGCTCATCACGGAGGTGACCGATGGCAGTGGGAGAGCCGACTCTTCAACCGGAAGTACGATGTGCTGCCACCCGAGTCACGCCCCGTCTACGGTGCCTGGAACCGGCATGCGGACGCCTACGGCGGATCGCCACGGTTCGGGTCGGCGTACTTCCGGCTTCGCCCCCTCGTGCATGCACGCGCCACGTTCTGCTTCCCTGACAGCACTTACCATCCGACCGAGGTCGTGGGATCTTCTGAGCTCGGGCGCCTGGCCCGTCAGGCCGATAACGCCGGACACGACTACCTCGACGACTACATCGAGGCGCACATACACAGCGGCGTCGTACTCACCGATGACGTCGAGGCGCTCGTTCTCGACCCCTGCCACCAGCACGGTCCGATCGCCGACGCAGCCGCTCAGCTGGATATCCCGGTCGAGTTCCATCCGGGCTACCGCATCGATCCACGCCGACTCGATGCTCGGTACCGCGGTCAGGCCGCACTCATGCTGGCGCTATCCCTCGGCCACGAACTCACGCCGGATAAACTCTCCGCCGCCGCACGCAGCGGCGAACACGATCCGCAGATCATCAAACGCACATGGCATCTCCTCGCTCGTTTCGGACGCAACCGCTCGAGCGGATGACATCAGTCGCCGCATATCGATCCCACCGACCCGAAGACTCGATTGGAGGGAGAGTGAAATGTCCCGCGTCGTCCTCATGTGCGGACCCGCCGGTTCGGGAAAAACGACGTGTGCACGTGCCCTCGAAAGCGAAGGCTTCGTCCGCCTTTCAATCGACACGGAGGCATGGGCGCGCGGGCTCCGTGAACAACCACTGCCCGATGAGGTAGCCGTCGAGATAGAGACGCACCTTCGGAATCGTCTGATTGCCCGGATCCGCGAGGCCGCCGATGTTGTAGTGGACTACTCTTTCTGGTCACGACGCAAGCGCTCTGAATACCGCGATCTCATCGAACACCTCGGTTCCACAGTGGTGACGCTGTATGTCGACACGCCGCGGGATGTGGCCCTCGCCCGAGTTGCCGATCGCAGCGGTTCCCACGTCGACGAGGTCGTCTTGACGCCGTCCCAGGCGGAATCCTATTACGACCATTTCGAAGTACCGACACAAGACGAAGGCCCGCTCATCGTCGTATCCGGAATCACGGCATCCGAAATTTCACAGAGGCCATGAGTAAGTCGCACTGGTCGCCGAGGTGGTCTTGCCGGCCATGAGCACGCAGTGCGATCGTGTTCGATGACGGAACCGAACGCCAGGCCCGTAACTATGTCCCGGCGATAGATTTCCGCCTCCTGTCAGGACGCGCCGGCCGAGACGCGCAAACCGGAGAGCAACTTCGTCAAAATGGCGAGAGTTTCCGCACGGGTGCGGGCCGGATCATCGGCTGCGGCGATCTGCAGGACGCCCTCCCCTATCACCGCGCAGCAGAGCGAGGCAAGCAGTTCCACCGGATATTCCGGCAGTTCGCGACGCTTCATGAGGTCGGCCAGTATCTGTTCCAGCACCCTGCCCGCATACTGCTGATCCAGTTCCCGCCAGCGCGACAGGCCCAGCGCAGCAGGCCCCTCTTCGAGGATTACCCGGCGATATCGCGTCTCGGAGCACACCTGGAGATACCGGGCAACGGAGTGCAGACCGGACTGCCAGCCGTCATCGAGCGGCTCGTAATCATCGAGAAGGTCGCGCAACGTAGTGACAGCGACCCGCTCGAACACCGCTTCGAACAGTGATCGCTTGTCTTTGAAGTGTCGATACACCGCGCCTTTGGTGAACCGAGCCGCAGCACCCACCGCATCGAGAGTGGTGCGTTGGTACCCCTCGGCGATGAACAGTCGTTCCGCGGCCTCTATCAGGGACTCCTTGGTCTGCTCGACGTATTGCAGGCGTTGGGGCTTGACATCCGACACGATTCGCATAGTACAGTGCGGTACTGGCAGTATCATAGATACCGGAGGTTCCGAATGCCTGATTGGGCAGAGATCCATGAGCAGGTGGTGGAGGCGTTCGCGACCGGGTGGCGAGAGCCGGATCCGCACGCCTGGGATCAGCTCCTGGCCGACGATGTCGCACTGCGGCAGCCCTTGCTGCAGAACGGGCGCGGTCGCGCTCTGTGGCAGCAAGAGGTCGGCCGGCTGCTCGAGTTCCTACCCGATGCCCGCGGAGAAGTTCTTCGATGGGCCGGTGGCGGCGATGCAGTCTTCATCGAACTTCGCGTCGACGCGACTCTTGCCGGGCGTCCCTTGAGTTTCACTGCCGTCGACCGTCTGCGCATCGACTCTGCGGGTGTCGTACAGCAGCGTGATTCGTTCTTCGATCCGGGGCCCGTTGCTGCAGTAGTGGTGCGGCGCCCGTCGGCATGGTGGTCGTGGTGGCGTTCGGGACTCGGTCCGATGCTGGCTCGTCGTCGTTTTCTCAAGGAGTTCTCATGAAATATCGTGCCTCGACTGTACGAGCGCTGGGCATCATCCGATTGCTGGTCGGGGTAACGACATTTGTCGCCCCGCAATTAGCGCCGCGCTCGATGGGGATCACCCAACCGGGTCGAGACGGCGGCACTGTCGCGCGAATGTTCGCCATCCGCGACGCCGGCCTGGCCCTTGCCACGCTGAGTACAGAGCCGGCCGTCAGAGATACCGGGCTCAGGCTCGGTGTACTCGCCGACGCCGCGGACACCATCTCGGTTGTTCTCGGTTCGCGTTCCGGTGTGACCCGCGGTGGTGTTGCGCTCATCGGTGGGGCCGCAGCGTTGTTCACTCTCGCCGGCGTCACGGTGTGGCCCCGGTCGAAATCACGCCGGTAGGCACGAAATGCGTGACGAGGAGTACGACGCGCTCGATGCTGTCGCGATGGCCGCGGCGGTCGCACGAGGCGAAACCAGACCCGCCGAATTGCTCGACATCGCCTTGCGGCGCACCGCACAGTGGAATCCGACGATCAATGCCGTGGTCCAGATGATGACGGCCCAGGCAATACGACGGGCCGCATCGCCCCTGTCCGGCCCGCTCGCCGGGGTCCCTTTCCTCCTCAAGGACCTGTATCAGGATTACGAGGGGGTGTCGACGTCGGCGGGGAACCGGGATCTCGCACGAATACCCGCCCCGGTGCACGCCACCGTCGTGCACCGTTGGCTCGATGCGGGCCTTGTGGTCTTCGGTAAGACGAATACATCGGAGTTCGGGGCCAAGGCCGTAACGGAGACAGATCTGTTCGGACCGGCACGCAATCCATGGAACCCCGACCGAACACCAGGTGGCTCCTCGGGCGGCGCGGCCGCCGCGGTCGCCGCCGGGATCGTGCCGGTGGCTGCCGCGACCGATGGCGGCGGCTCGATACGCATCCCCGCTGCCTGCTGCGGTCTGTTCGGGTTGAAGCCCGGCCGGGGGCTCGTTCCGGCCGGGCCCGACCGTGCCGAACTTCTACACGGATCGGCCACACACGGTGTCATCTCTCGATCCGTCCGCGATACCGCAGCCATGCTCGATGCTGTCAGCGGGCCCGATTCGGTACCGCCATACCCGACGACCATCCACCCGGACAGGCTCCTCGACCAAGTCGGTCGCGATCCCGGACAGCTGCGGATCGGATGGCATCTCGACTCCATCCTGGGATCGCCACCTTCCTCCGACGCTGTAGCGGCAGTCCACGATGCGGCGACCCTGCTCGAGGAGTTGGGCCACGACGTCGAACCCGCCGATATCACGCTCTACGACGCCGACAGCGCTGCCGATTTCCTCATACCTTTCCTGGTCGACCTCGCTGCCGAGGTCGCATCGGCTCGCACCAGATCCGCCCTCGGCGCAGTCGAACTCGAGACCCGCGCCGCGGCGGCAATCGGCGCTTCGGTTCCCGCGCCCCGGTATGCCCAGATCATGGACCGCCGACACCACTACCGCCGCCGGCTCGCCACTGCACACAGGCGTTATGACCTGCTGCTCACCCCTACCGTGGCCCGAGCGCCGATTCCCATCGGAAGCTCTGCCGGGAGTGCGCTCGAGCGGGCCGGAATCCGAACCCTCTCGGCGCTCGGAGGTGCGGGCCTGTTACACCGGCTCGGCGGGTTCGAACGCGTTGCTCGCCGCCAGCTCGCCTGGTCGCCCTACACTCAACTCGCCAACATGACAGGAGCCCCCGCGGCATCGGTACCTCTCTACTGGACCGACACCGGTTTACCCCTCGGTGTCCAATTCATCGCGCCACCGGCAGGCGAAGCCATTTTGCTCAGTCTGGCCGCCCAGCTCGAAAATGCGCGACCATGGTTCAACCGACGCCCCCCGAGCACCGCGCCAACGAGTCGGGAAACGACCGAAACTATTCACTGATCTCGAGGTTTTTCGTGCAGGTTGCCGGGCTCCTGTAGTACTGGCTGCCACCGAGCGGTGTTCTGGATCACCGGCCGCGCCCGCGTATCCTGCTCCAGGACGGCGCCGACGGCGCTCAGGACCAAGCCTTTCTCGGGCACGCGTCCCTCGACACTTCGGCCCGCCAGGCGATGAGTGAAACGCTCACGGAAGTTGTCCGTCGCCCGGTCTGACCAGCACGTACTGCTGAGTACTCGAGGAACCACCGGAAACGTTGCGACACACATTGTTTGATCGAGTACCGTGATTTCGGCGCTTACTTCCCGTGAACAGCAGAGCAAGTCGACAAGCTCGTCGGCTTGTTACCCCTATCCAGATGGTTCGGGATCATCGCGGGGCGGCGTGTGGTTCCGGCCGCGAAGAATCTACATCTTCTTCGCCCTGGGCGAACACGGGTGCCGGGTTGGAACAACGACGAACCTCGAGAAGTTGAGTCGGGATAGCTCAACTATTGGAGGTTGTGTTCGTGACTACACCACTGAATCTTCCGGTGCTGTTCCTGACCGATCCCATCGTGCTGCCGGGCATGGTCGTCCCGATCGAACTGGACGAATCCGCGCAGGCCGCGATCGATGCCGCGCAGGCCGCGAAGACCGGAACCGTACTGCTCGCCCCCCGCCTGACCGAGGGGTACGCCGCCTACGGTGTGCTCGCCACCATCGAGCAGATCGGCCGGATGCGCGGCGGTACCCCCGCGGCCGTGCTCAAGGCGGAACGGCGCGCGAAGATCGGCCACGGGGTCACCGGGCCCGGGGCCGCGCTGTGGGTGGAGGCCGAACCGGTCGAATCCCCCGACGCCGACGGCCGCACCCGGGAACTGGCCGACGAATACAAGAAGCTGGTGGTCTCGGTACTGCAACGCCGCGAAGCGTGGCAGGTGATCGACGCCGTCAACCAGCTCACCGACCCCTCGGCCATCGCCGATACCGCCGGTTACGCGGCCTATCTCACCGCCGAGCAGAAACGGGAACTGCTCGAAACCCCGGACGTCGCGGCGCGGCTGAACCGGCTGATCGAATGGACTCGGGCGCATATCGCCGAGGCCGAGGTCACCGAGAAGATCGGTGACGAGGTCCGCGAGAACATGGAGAAGAGCCAGCGCGAATTCCTGCTGCGCCAGCAGCTCAACGCCATTCGCAAGGAACTGGGGGAGGACGAGCCGGACGGTGCCGACGACTACCGCACCCGGGTCGAGCAGGCCGATCTGCCGGAATCGGTCCGGGAGGCGGCCCTGCGCGAGGTGACCCGGCTGGAGCGGTCCAGCGATCAGAGCCCGGAAACCGGCTGGATCCGCACCTGGCTCGATACCGTGCTGGAACTGCCGTGGCAGGTGAAAACCACCGACTCCACCGACGTGGCCGCCGCTCGGGCGGTGCTCGACGCCGACCACCACGGCCTGGACGAGGTGAAGGACCGGATGGTCGAGTACCTGGCGGTCCGGGCGCGGCGTGCCCGGCGCGGGCTCGAGGTCGTCGGCGGTCGCGGGTCGGGCGCGGTGCTGGTGCTGGCCGGACCGCCCGGAGTGGGGAAGACTTCGCTCGGCGAATCGGTCGCCCGGGCGCTGGGCCGCAAGTTCGTGCGGGTCGCGCTCGGCGGTGTCCGGGACGAGGCCGAAATCCGAGGTCACCGGCGCACCTATGTGGGTGCGATGCCCGGCCGGATCGTGCGGGCGATCAAGGAAGCCGGTTCGATGAACCCGGTCGTCCTGCTCGACGAGGTGGACAAACTGGGTGCCGATTTCCGCGGTGACCCCGCGTCGGCGCTACTCGAGGTACTCGACCCGGCCCAGAACCACACCTTCCGCGACCACTACCTGGATATGGACCTCGACCTCTCCGATGTCCTGTTCCTGGCGACCGCCAACGTGATGGAAACCATCCCCGGCCCGCTGCTGGACCGGATGGAAGTGATCACCGTGGACGGCTACACCGAGGACGACAAGGTGGCCATCGCCCGCGATTTCCTGCTGCCCCGCCAGCTGGAACGCAATGCGCTGACCGCCGAAGAAGTCCAGGTCACCGATGCCGCACTGCGTGAGATCGCGGCCGATTACACCCGGGAAGCCGGGGTCCGGCAGATGGAACGGCTCATCGCCAAGATCCTGCGCAAGGCCGCTACCCGGCTGTTCGAAACCGGGGTCTCGGGTTCGTCCCCGAGCGGTCTCGGGGACGACGCTACGAGCGGCGTCGAGGCCGACACCGAGCGTGGTGCGGATACCGCGCGCGGTCTGGGGTACGACCCCGAACTGGGTTACGGCACGGTCAGAAAGGCCGCGGACGGTGTCACCGGGCTGGGCGAAAGCCTGCGTATCGATATCGCCGACCTGAAGGACTACCTGGGCCGTCCCCGGTTCACTCCGGACTCGGCGGAACGCACGGCCGTCCCGGGTGTCGCAACCGGGCTCGCGGTCACCGGTCTCGGTGGTGACGTCCTCTACATCGAGGCGAACACCGCGGAAGGGGAACGCAACCTCACCCTCACCGGGCAGCTGGGCGACGTGATGAAGGAATCGGCGCAGATCGCGCTGACCTACGTGCGCTCGCATCTCGGTGAGATCGGTATCGAGCCCGATGTTTTCGAGCGCAGCCTGCACCTGCACGTCCCCGCGGGCGCCGTGCCCAAGGACGGTCCGTCGGCCGGGGTCACCATGGTGACCGCGCTGGTGTCGCTGGCGCTCGGGCGTCCGGTGCGTTCGGATGTGGGGATGACCGGTGAGGTCACGCTGAACGGCCGGGTGCTGCCGATCGGCGGGGTGAAGCAGAAACTGCTCGCCGCCCAGCGCGCAGGTCTGAAGACGGTGTTCATCCCGGCGCGTAACGAGGCGGATCTGGACGATGTTCCCGCCGATGTGCTGGCCGAACTGGATGTCCGGCCGGTGGCCGACGTGGCCGAGATCCTGGCTCACGCGATAGAGCCGTTCCGGGAACCGGCCTTCGACGACCGATCCCTGGCGGCCACCGCCTGACACCCTCCCGCGGG
>NZ_JARWNW010000280.1 GCF_029868325.1 Nocardia carnea | reverse complement strand
GGCCGCGGCGGCCGCCGGTGTGGGGACCCCCCCCCGCCCCGGCCCCGGGGTTGCCCCCCCCGCGGCCCCCCCCATTACCCCCCCCCCCGGTTTTTGGCGGCGCAACCGGGCCCCCCCGGCCGGGCGGCCCCGTTCCCCCCGCCCCCCACCGGGGGGGGGGTTAATGGGGGGGCCCCCGGGGGGGGCCCCCCCGGGGCCCGCGCGGGGGGGGGCCCCCACACCGGCGGCCGCCGCGGCCTGGCCGAGGAGACCCTGAGCCGTATCCAGCACAGGGGCGGCCGCCTGGTTCACAACGCCCAGCACATGACCGGCCTGCGCGGATACATCTTCGACAGCGCCGGACAGGATGTCCTGGGCCTCCGGTGCCCCACCCGTGAGCCCGGAAAGTCCCGGCATACCGGCCGTTGCGGGACCGTCCTCGGAAATGCGCTGGGAAAGCACGAATTCCGGCGATTCGGCCGGCGCCTCCCCTTCCGGAAGCTGAGCCAGCGGAACATCCTGGATCGCCGCGCCGGGGTCCGGGGCGGACGCCGGGGCCGCCGTCACGGGGGTATCGGCGGGCGCGACGGGAACGGCATGCTGCAACTCGGGAGCGATAAGGCCCGCGGTACCCGCACCGTTGTCGAGCGGTTTCACAGCGCGCCCCCCGCCGTACCGAGCGCGCCGGCGGTGCCGTCGTCGGTGAGGTCGTAGTTGAGCGCGGAGGAGAACGCGGCCTGCGACAGGTGCTGATACTTCGCCGCGAGATCGTTGATATCGCGGGTTTGCAGCACCTGCGCGGCGGCGAACATGGCCAGATAGTCGGCGCCGATCAGACCGAACACCGGCGTCAGCGCGGCGATATTGCGCAGGGCGTCGATATTGGCGACACCGGCGATCTCGGTGCCGATGCCGGCGTTCGTGGTACCGAAAACCCGCAGCGCTTCGGTTTCCACCGAGGTATTACTCATCGGGCTCCCCCCTGATTCATCGTGAACATCATCGCCACCGCGTGAAACTTCTCGTGTGCCACAACGACACGTGCCCCTGCGGCATCAAATGGTTGCCGCCCGAATATAGCCCAACCCGGCGGTCCCGGACGAGACCGCGCCCCGCCGCAAAACTAGAACAGGTTGCAAATTAGAACGAGTTCTATATTGTCGTCCGCATGAAGGTCGCAGTGACCGGCGCAGCCGGCTACCTGGGTACGAATCTGCTCCCGCTGCTCGCCGAGCGCGGTGACGAGATCACCGCCATCGATCGGGTGCCCCCCCGGCAATCCGCCGCGGCGAACGTCACCTGGGTGAGCGCCGATGTCCTGGATCCGGCCTCCATGCGCGCCGCCCTCGACGGCGCCGAAGTGGTGTACCACCTGGTCGCGGTGATCACCCTGGCCGACAAGAACGACCTCGCCTGGCGGGTGAACACCGAGGGCGTACGCGTGGTCGCCGAGGCCGCCCACGCGGTCGGTGTCCGGCGGTTCGTGCACGCGAGTTCGATCCATGCCTTCGACCAGTACAGCTGCGGCGGCTCGATCGACGAGACCACCCTGCGCTCCACCGACACCGATCTCCCCGTCTACGACCGGTCCAAATGGGCCGGCGAGATCGAACTCCGCAAGGTGATCGAGTCCGGCCTGGACGCGGTGCTCTGCAACCCCACCGGCGTATTCGGTCCCGCCGACCACGGAACTCCGCTTTCCCGGATCAACCGCTACCTGCGCGATGCAGCCCGGGGCCGTATCCCCGCCATGATCGACGGCGGTTTCGACCTGGTGGACGTCCGGGATGTGGCGCGCGGCCTGATCCTCGCCGGTGAACACGGCCGCACCGGAGAGAACTACCTAATCGGCGGCGAGATGATCTCCATGCTCGACCTCTGCCGGATGGCCGCCCGGCACGGCGGCAAGAAGGGGCCCCGCTTCTCCATCTCGCCCAAACTCGTCTCGGGCCTCATTCCGGTGATGGAGCCGATCGGCAAACGCCTGGGCACCGATGTCGTCTCCAAGGCCGCACTCGGCGCACTGGTTTCGGCGCCGCTGGTCGACCACGGTAAAGCCACCCGTGAACTGGGATATCAGCCCCGGCCGATCGACGACACCGTGCGCGATCTGGTGGCCTTCTTCGCCGACCCGCACGCCCCGCTCCCGGATTTCACCCCGACTGCTTGACAGTAGTTAGAACGCGTGTTCGACTGGTCGCGTGCGGTGGCAGAACCAGACCCTGGACGCCGACGACGGCGCACTGCCCGGCCTCGGCCGGGCCGGGTTCGCCCGCACCGTACAGACTCCCGATTTCGAGGGCATCACCTTTCACGAGGTGCTCTGCAAGAGCGCGCTGAACAAGGTTCCCGACGAATCGAATCTGCCGTTCCGGTGGACGATCAACCCGATGCGCGGGTGTTCGCATGCCTGCCGTTACTGCTTCGCGCGGGGGTCGCACGAATACCTGGAACTCGATGCCGGAACGGATTTCGACACCCAGATCGTGGTGAAGACGAATATCGCGGCGGTACTGCGGCGCGAACTGACCCGGCGCTCCTGGCATCGGGAGCGGGTCGCGCTGGGTACCAATACCGATCCCTACCAGCGGGCCGAGGGCCGATACCGGTTGATGCCCGGAATCATCAGGGCCCTCACCGATTCCGGTACACCGTTCTCGATTCTCACCAAAGGCAGCCTGCTGCACCGGGATCTGCCGCTGCTGAGCCTGGCCGCACGCGAGGTCGGCGTGCATATCGGGATCTCGCTGGCCCTGCTGGATCCGGAGTTACAGCGCGGCCTGGAACCCGGCACCCCCACACCGCGGGCTCGCCTGGATCTGGTACGCGCCTGCGGTGACGCCGGTTTCGCGGTCGATGTGATGGTGGCGCCGGTGATTCCGTACCTCACCGACGGCCGGGCCCAGCTCGACGAACTGTTCGGCGAACTCGCCGCGGCCGGCGCGGGGTCGGCGGTGGTCATTCCCCTGCATCTGCGCGGAAGTACGCGTGGCTGGTTCCTCGGCTGGCTCGCCGAACACCATCCGGCACTCCTGCGCCGATACCGGCAGCTCTACCGGCGGGGTGCGACGGTAGCGCCCGAATACGCATCGTGGCTGCGGGAGCGGGTCGATCCACTGTTGCGCGAGCACGGCCTGCGCCCGGAGGAACCGCGCCCCGCCGAGATCCGTCCGGCACCGGAACCCGCCGATACGCCGCAGCTGGAGCTGTTCGCCTGAGTACCCGCACGCGAGGTTCGGCCGCCGGTGCCGGCTTCCAGGACACATCGCAGAACGTGTTGTGAAGGCCTTGCTCGCGCCTGCGTGTTGTTGTCGCGCGGCGAATTCCTATGCGGTGGCGTGAGGCCCCGCCAGATAACAGACCGGACACCAGTCCGGTCCTATGTCTCGACGTAACGGCCGTGCAACAGACTTCAGAACAAGCCCGCTAGCTGCAGTTTTGCCTCACCGGGCGGCCGGCCGACGTTTCCGGACCGCCCCGCCGGACCGCGCCCGCGGCGCACCGGACGCACACTTTCCCGGCGCGGCGACCCCCGGCAGGGGTAGGTTGGCGGCTGGTAGCTCATTTCGACGAGGAAGTGAAGCACGCGTATGGTTTCGCACCCCGACAACATCGCCCCGTCCGATGCCGCACCGGCCGAAAATACCTCCGGCGCAGCGGTACTGGATCGCGTCGTCATCCGGTTCGCGGGCGATTCCGGTGACGGTATGCAGCTCACCGGTGACCGGTTCACCCATGAGGCGGCCGCGTTCGGCAACGATCTGGCCACCCAGCCCAACTTCCCGGCCGAGATCCGGGCCCCGCAGGGCACCCTTCCGGGTGTGTCGTCGTTCCAGATCCAGATCGCCGACCACGATATTCTCACCGCCGGCGATCAGCCGGATGTGCTGGTCGCGATGAATCCCGCGGCACTGAAGGCCAATCTGGCCGAGTTACCGCGCGGCGGCACCCTCATCGTCAACACCGACGAATTCACCAAACGAAACCTCACCAAGGTCGGCTACACCGCCGATCCGCTGGCCGGCGAGGACCTCGCGGATTTCGTCGTGCACCGGGTCGCCATGACCTCTCTGACTTTGGCCGCGACCGAATCCGCCGGTGTCGGCAAGAAGGACGGCCAGCGGGCGAAGAATATGTTTGCCCTCGGCCTGCTGTCCTGGATGTACGGGCGGCCGATCGGCGGGACCGAGCAGTTCCTGCGGGAGAAGTTCGCGAAGCAGCCGGAAATCGCCGAGGCCAATATCCTCGCCTTCCGGGCCGGCTGGAATTACGGCGAAACCACCGAGGCCTTCGCCACCACCTACCGGGTCGCCCCGGCCGCCCTGCCCGCGGGCACCTACCGGCAGATCACCGGGAATACCGCCCTGGCCTACGGCCTGATCACCGCCGGGTCGCTGGCGGGGACCCCGCTGTTCCTCGGCACCTACCCGATCACACCGGCCTCCGACATCCTGCACGAGCTGAGCAAGCACAAGAATTTCGGTGTCACCACCTTCCAGGCCGAGGACGAGATCGCCGGGATCGGCGCCGCCCTGGGCGCCGCGATCGGCGGTGCACTCGGGGTGACCAGCACGTCGGGGCCCGGTCTGGCGCTCAAGAGCGAAACCATCGGACTCGCGGTGATGACCGAACTACCGCTGGTGATCGTCGACGTCCAGCGCGGTGGCCCGTCCACCGGTTTGCCGACCAAAACCGAACAAGCCGATCTGCTGCAGGCCCTCTACGGCCGCAACGGCGAATCCCCGGTCGCGGTGCTGGCGCCACGTTCGCCGGCCGACTGTTTCGCCACGGCCGTGGAGGCGGCCCGGATCGCCCTCACCTATCGGACGCCCGTTCTCCTGCTGTCCGACGGGGCGATAGCCAACGGGTCCGAGCCGTGGGCCATCCCCGCGGTGGACGAACTAGAACCGATCGACCCGGCGTTCGAGCCCGCGGGCGACGGTGATTTCCAGCCCTATGCCCGCGACCCGGAAACCCTTGCCCGCCCCTTGGCGGTACCGGGGACCGCGGGCCGGGCGCACCGGATCGGTGGCCTGGAGAAGGCCGACGGCAGCGGTGACATCTCCTACGACCCGGCCAACCACGAACTGATGGTGCGGCTGCGCCAGGCCAAGATCGACGGTATCTCGGCACCGCCCGCCGAGGTCGACGACCCGGACGGCGCGGCGCGGGTTCTGCTCGTCGGCTGGGGCAGCTCCTACGGGCCGATCGGCGAGGCCTGCCGCCGAGTCCGCCGCCGCGGGGCGCGGGTCGCCCAGCTGCATCTACGCCATCTCAATCCGCTACCGCCCGACCTCGGCGAGGTCCTGCGCCGCTACGACACCGTGGTGGCGCCGGAGATGAACGGCGGGCAGCTGGCCTGGCTGCTGCGGGCCAAGTATCTGGTGGACGTGCAACCATGGACAAAGGTGGCGGGAACGGCATTCTCCGCCCAGGAACTGGTCGGCGTGATCGACGCGGCACTGGACGGCACACTGGCCGAACTGGAGCAGAGCAAGGCGTTCACCGCCCGAGCTCGAGCGACCTATCGGAGGAACGGGGGCGCAGCATGACCATCATCGATACCTCGCCGACCGGGGCGGACCTCGGCATCACACCGGTCTCGGGAGTGACCGGCGTACCGGCCGCAGACGGCCCGCAGAAGGCCAAGGACTACACCTCCGATCAGGAAGTGCGCTGGTGCCCCGGCTGCGGTGACTACGTCATCCTCGCCACGGTGCGCGGTTTCCTGGCCGAACTCGGCCTGCGCCGGGAAAACCTGATGTTCGTCTCCGGGATCGGCTGCTCCAGCCGATTCCCCTACTATCTCGACGCCTACGGGATCCATTCGATCCACGGCCGGGCCCCGGCCATCGCCACCGGGCTGGCGGTGACCCGCCCGGATCTGTCGGTCTGGGTGGTCACCGGGGACGGCGACGCCCTCTCCATCGGCGGAAACCACTTGATCCACGCCCTGCGCCGCAATGTGAACATGACGATCCTGCTGTTCAACAACCGGATCTACGGTCTCACCAAGGGGCAGTACTCCCCCACGTCCGAAGCGGGCAAGGTCACCAAATCGACCCCCATGGGCTCGGTCGATCACCCGTTCAATACGCTGTCGGTCGCTCTCGGCGCGGAAGCGACCTTCGCCGCCCGCGCATTGGACTCCGATCGCGCGGGGCTCACCGAGGTGCTGCGCGCCGCCGCGGAACACCGCGGTACCTCGTTCGTGGAGATCCTGCAGGACTGCCCGATCTTCAACGACGGTTCCTTCGATGTGCTGCGCCGCGGCGACAGCGAATCCCGACTCATCCCGCTCCGGCACGGCGAACCCCTGCGCTTCGGCGCCGAGGGCGAATATGCCGTGGTACAGCGTGGTTTCGGGCTCGCCGTAGCACCGACGGCGGACGTCGCGGAGGACGATATCGTCGTCCACGACGCCCACCGCGACGATCCCGAGTACGCCTATGCCCTGTCGCGCCTGTCCGACCAGGATCTCGGCCACGTGGTCACCGGTATCTTCCGGGCCGTCCGGCGACCGACCTACGACGACGGCGTCCGGGCACAAACCACCGCGGCACAGGAAAAGAACCCGGCCGGCCCCGATGCGCTGCAGCGTCTGCTCACCGGGTCGGAGACCTGGACGGTCTGACCGACGCAGTCGCCCCTCCCCTGCTCCGGGCCGGCCCGGAGCCACCGGATCGGCGCCGCCCGGGAACTGCTCGGCGAAATGGCGGGCATACCCGGCGTTGTCTGGGAGATGGCGGCGCCCAGCGCCGCAGTGACACCGGCACCCCAGCCGGTCGGCCGCCGCCCCCGCTTCGCCGTGTCGCGGGTGAGCCGTACCGGAGCGTTCGTTCCCGGCGACGCCGCGAACTGCGGATGGACGGGCGCTGTCTGATCGCCGCGTCACCGGCGTCCGGATACCTCACGATTGCGCAGTCGACGGAGGTAGTGGTTGCATTTTCAGGCCGAGCGGCGGTCGAAAGATATCGGTGTCGGGGTCGTAGCCGGGCTGCCCCTTGCGTCGTGCCTTCGGCGCCGTCCCGGCCTCCGCGTGCGCACGCATCCCAAGGCGACTCACCGGCAATCACCCGTTCAGTACAGGGCGGCGATCTCCTGGTCGGTGAGGACGATCGGGGCGACATAGTCCTTGGTACGCGCCGCGGCGACCGCCCGGTACAGCGGGCGCTCCGCAAGCGCGGCATCGCGGGCTTCGGCGCGTAACTGGTGGACCAACAGGTCGGCGACCGCGAGACCGGCGGCGAGCTCGCTGCGGGACAGGGCGTCGGCGAGCCGGCGCAGGCCCAGGATATGCAGTTCCCGGCCACTGCCCGCGTCGGTGTACATGGCCAGCGGTACCAGCTGGCGGTCCGGGCCCGCCGTGAGCCGCAGGAGCACGCGGCTGAGGCGGCCGGGGTGGACCAGCAGTTCGACACCGGTCACGGCGGGTACCCGCAGCTGCCGGGTCCGCCACAGCGTGCGCGCGTACAGCGTGTTCCCGGCCAGCCACAGGCGGCGCCGCCGGACCGCCAGGACGTACCCGGCGGCCGGCACGGCCACCACGAGCGCCGCCACCACCCCGGTGACCGGTTCCAGGAACACTCCGGCCACCAGCCCCACGATCAGGGCCAGGCATATCGCGACGAGCACCAACCGGCGCAGGACAGGCGCGTACATCTCGGGTGCTACCAGGTCCAGCCCGATTCGCTGGTCGGCATCGGGTGGGGGCGAATCGGTCACGGCGGCGCTTTTCGGTCCGGGAGCAGGGTCGCCCGCAGAGTACTACGACCGGTCGGACAAGGTGGTGACGATCTCCGCCAACGGGATCTGCCGCTGGTCGCCCGTGCGCATATCCTTCAGCCCGATGGTCTGCTCGGCCAGATCACGGTCGCCGAGGACCAGCGTGTAGCGGGCACCCGACCGGTCGGCGGCCTTCATGGCCCCCTTGACCCCGCGGTCGCCATAAACCAGATCGACGCTGATACCGGCGGCCCGGAGTTCACCGGCCAATACCACCATCCGCTGTTTCGCGGCGTCCCCGAGCGGCACCCCGAAGACCTCACAGCGTGCCGGATCGGCCGCGCCGACCCCCTCGGCGGCCAGCGCCAGAACGGTACGGTCCACTCCGAGCCCGAAGCCGATACCGGACAGCGCCTGCCCGCCCAGCTCCGCCATCAGACCGTCGTAGCGGCCGCCGCCGCCGATCCCGGATTGCGCGCCCAGGCCGTCGTGCACGAATTCGAAGGTCGTCTTCGTGTAGTAGTCCAGGCCGCGCACCATCCGCGGATTCAGCACATACGGCACGCCGAGCGCGTCGAGGTGGGCGAGAACCCGGTCGAAGTGGTTCTTCGCCGATTCGGACAGATGATCGAGCATCAGCGGCGCACCGGCGGTCATCTCACGCACCTCGGGTCGCTTGTCGTCGAGTACGCGCAGCGGGTTGATCTCGGCGCGACGGCGGGTCTCGGCGTCGAGGTCGAGACCGAACAGGAATTCCTGGAGCCGCTCGCGGTACTGCGGGCGGCAGGTCTCGTCGCCGAGCGAGGTGATCTCGAGCCGGAACCCGGTGAGGCCGAGACTGCGGAACCCGGCGTCGGCGACCGCGATGACTTCGGCGTCCAGCGCGGGATCGTCGACGCCGATGGCTTCCACCCCGACCTGCTGCAACTGCCGGTAGCGGCCCTTCTGGGGGCGTTCGTAGCGGAAGAACGGGCCCGCGTAGCTCAGTTTCACCGGCAGCTGACCGCGGTCGAGGCCGTGTTCGATCACCGCGCGCATCACCCCGGCGGTACCTTCCGGCCGCAGGGTCACGCTGCGCTCGCTACGGTCGGAGAAGGTGAACATCTCCTTGCTCACCACATCGGTGGATTCACCGACACCGCGCGCGAACAGTTCGGTGTCCTCGAAGATCGGCAGCTCGATATGCCCGTATCCGGCGAGTCGGGCGGCGCGGAGCAGGCCGTCGCGTACCGCGACGAACTCGGCCGAGCCGGGCGGGACATAATCCGGCACCCCCTTCGGGGCGGAGAAGCTGCTGGTCTTGGTCACGGTGAACCAGTTTCCCCCACCCGCCCCGGTCGAGTCCAACCGGTTACGGCCGGACGGGGGTGCCTAGCGGGGAGTCTCGGGGCGATATCCGGGGACGCACAGCTGGAGATGGCAGACTCTAGCCCGGAACCAACAGACCAGAAGCGACCGGCCGGGCCCGGGCCCGGCCGCCGCACGGGAGGAACGTGGTAGTGCCGAGCAACGAACAGCGCCGAGCGGCGGCGAAACGCAAGCTGGAACGACAGCTCGCCAACCGGGCCGAACGCGCGCGCAAGCGTAAGCAACTCACCATCGCCGGATCCGCGCTCGGTGTCGTCGTGGTGATCGCCGCGGTGACCGGTGTGTATTTCCTGACCCGCGGTGGGGACGACGCCGATAACGCCGCCTCGCAGACGCCCGACGCCTCGCTGTCCAGCACGCCGGGCGCCGCACCACCGCCGCCCGCGGCCGCGAAACCGGCCAGTGTGAATTGTGTCTACAACGACACCCCCGAGCCGGCGGCCAAACCGGTGGAGAAGCCGCGCACGGAGGGTATCCAGACCGGCGGCGACAACGCGACGCTGAGCCTCAGCGTGGACACCAACCACGGCCCGCTCGGGCTCACGCTGAACAATGCCGAATCGCCGTGCACCGTGAACAGTTTTGCCAGCCTGGCGGGTCAGGGCTATTTCGACGGTACGGACTGCCACCGTCTCACTCAGGGCGAGGGCCTGAAGGTATTGCAATGTGGTGATCCGACCGGTACCGGTACCGGCGGCCCGGGCTATCAGTTCGACAACGAATACCCCACCGACCAGTACCCGCCGGAGGATCCGGCCCTGTCGGAGCCGATCAGCTACAAGCGCGGCGTGCTGGCCATGGCGAATGCCGGACCGGGCACCAACGGTAGCCAGTTCTTCATCGTCTACGGCGATTCGATGCTGCCGCCGAACTACACGATCTTCGGTACGGTCGACGAGGCGGGCCTGGCCACGCTGGACACCATCGCCGGGATCGGCCAGGACGAATCCAACGGTCCGGGCGACGGCAAACCGAACCAGCCGGTAACGCTGAATTCGGTACGGATCGACTGAAATCGACGGGCCGGTTCGCCCCCGCAGTGATCCCGTAGATATATGCTGGTCGACGACAGGTAGTACAGACTGTGCCCCTGTTTCTCGGGTAATCTCGAAAGTGGGAGTGCGCGTGACCATGTCGCGCTCATCGGTCGCCGTTCGGGCCGGTGCGCTGCCGGCGGGATCTTCCGGCGAATGTTTCCGGAGGGCGGATTCCGGCGGACCGTTCGCGGGTCGGGTGGCGAATCCCGATCCGCCCGGCGGCCCCGCTGCCACCGGGCACCATGAACACCCATAGTGACCACCGCAGTATCGGGAGCAGCCATGTCCGAGGATATCGACGATATCGGCCGGGAAACCGCGGCCATGATGAAGACGATGTTGCAGATCGCGACCCTCGTCGCGCTGAAAACCCGGGAACGCGGCCAGCGTGAGGCCGAGGCCCGCGTGAAGCTCACCGAGGCCCGGGTGAAAGAGGCCCGGGAGCTGCAGATCCGGGAGGCACGCGATGCCAAGTCCAAGGATCCACGCAACCTCGCATTGGCCCAGACCATTTCACGGGCGTCGGCCGAGGTGAAACCGGGCTCCTCCGTCCCGCAACGGGAAACGAGCGGTTATCGCGGGGTGCAACTGGAAAAGGACCGCGTCACGCTGGAACGGTTCGCCGACAGATCCGAGCAGGTGACCGGGGCCGCGACGGCGGTGAGCTACGACTCGGTGGAGCGCCGGGCGGCATTGGCCGCACATCTGTCCAGGATCGGGATCGCCCCGGAACTCGCGGCAGCCCGGATGCTGGTCGAGGTGGGCCAGGCCGGACCGGCCAGCGAAGCGGCCCGCAACCGCCCGGACCGGACGCCCGCAGTCCAGCGGGCCCGGGAGCAGGAGCTCAGCCGCAGCCGCGGGCTGGAACGGAGCCGGTAACCGGCTCCGGCGATACGCGGCGGGGTTTGCACTCCCGCACCCGATCGGTACTACGAGAAAACGCCCGTCACCGACGGGCGTTTTCTCGTACGGTACGACCTGTCACCGTCGTGGGTGCGGTATTTTGGTTGCACCCGCAGGCGCGGATTACCCCGCCCGGTGGCCCCCCGTT
>NZ_JARWNW010000279.1 GCF_029868325.1 Nocardia carnea | reverse complement strand
TGTTGGACGGCACGACGAACCCCGCCCCGGGCGGATCCCCGGCGGCGGGGTCATCTCGTCGGCAAATGCACTCAGGGTTTCGGTTCAACTCCGGTGTCTTCGACGGCAGCCGTGAACGCATCCCACGCATCCGGTCCGAACACCAGGGCCGGGCCGGTGGGGTTCTTCGAATCCCGCACACCTACCGCCCCACCACGCAGATGTGCGACCTCAACGCATTCTTTACCGCTCGCGCTTCGGCTGCTCTTGAACCATGCTGCATTGGATAGGTCGATATTCATGACCGGTGCTCCCTCGCCGTCGCCTCGATGAGACGCTGTGTGTCTAGCTCGTCCAATGCTACGTGCGAGATGGAATCACGGGCCGCCTGATACCTATCGATCTCGCTCGGCTTGTCGAGGTACAACGCTCCGGTGAAACCCTCCACGTACACGACGGGTGGTTCGGTGAGGACCGGATTCGCATGTTCAGGAAACTCCAGGAAGAGGAAATCCTTCGAGTTCAGCCCCAGATGATCCGGAGCATCGAGCGGGACGACACGCAGCGACACATTCGGCAGGGCACAAAGCGCTGCGAGGTGGTCCAACTGTTCCGCCACGACCTCGACGCCACCGACTGGATGCCGGAGCACAGCTTCGCTCAGTACGGCCCGCAGGGTGAAACCTGATGAATCATGGAGCCGTTCCTGGCGTCGCTGAAGCAGGAGGATTTCCCGGTCCAGGTCGACCGACTTCCCTAGGCACTTAGCAATCTCCCACATGGCCCGCCGGTAGCCAGGGGTCTGCAGCAACCCCGGCAATGACGTCGTCTGCCATGTGAAGACCTCACACGCTGCTTGCTCGAGCCCGAGGTACATCTCCACTTCCGGCACCACAGCATCGGCGTACGACTGCCACCATCCGTCCTTCCGAGATTCGTCCACCAGCCAGAGAAGTTCGCGCCTATCGACGACACTCGCCTCGTATACATCACAAAGCGCGTTGACGATGATCTTCTTCGTCTCACTGTTGCGCCCGGTTTCCAGCCGCCACAAGGTTTGCGCGCCCATCTCGCACCTGCGAGCCGCATGGGCACGGCTCAACCCGGCCAGCTCGCGCATCTCACGCAAGCGGCGGCCGAGTACGCGGCGCGGCAGGGTCGGCGGGTTCGGTTCGATCGACACAGGGGGTCGCCTTTCATTAGCGTTACTCGGGGTTATGTCATGTCGAATGGAACAGTCGAACAGCTTGGAATTACCGATCCATTCGGATCAAATCCATTGTGTGCCCGAATCTTACGAAGCTCTCCACTTTTTCGGAAGTGGATGTTCTACTGAACATGCACCCGCCCTGGCAGAAACCTCCGCCGTGGAAGTTTCCACCTGGCCGGACTGTCTCAAACGAGTCAGAATTTTCCGGGAACCCACCCCGGAAACCCCGCGATCCGACCACCACACCCCGAATTTGCGAGGCGACAATGACATTCGTCCTACCGGTGACAGATCACCGGCGCATACCGGTGATGACCATTTCCCACGCCCATCTCGTCATGCAAGCACATATCGACTGCCCGCTCACCGCCTGCCCACTGAAACAGCAGGCCAGAGACCGGTTGATCGAGGAACGCCGCCTCGTCCCCGGAGACCGGGAGTTCCTGGGCTATTGACCGAGTTCACCGAGGAACCCCCGACGAAAGAAACACTCCCGAACCGGATTCCCGGTGGAATTCCCATTCCGGATGGTCCGAAATGGAACGCCCCGGTAGATATCGCATCCCTTATCCGAATCGCCCACGCCCTGCACCAATGGCAATCACCCGACCGGAGCCACCGTGACCGATGAAACGGAATACCACCCCCTTTCGTTCGGCGCCCTCGCGGACCGGGCCCGCAATGCCGGCTACCGACTGATCCGCAACCCCCACGAGCCACCGAACTGGGCTCTACTCGACGCGGCCGACGGCGAACATCTCCACTCCGCAACAAATCTCGACGAGATCGCGCGGTACCTCGATGACTGACCCGACACACGCCACTTGTGCGCCAGGGGCCCGCCGAACGCGGCTGGTACGTACTCCGAGGGCCCTCGCGACCGGGTGGCACAATCTGGGCGGTTCGATCTCGTCCGGAAAACTTCCGGATCGGTGGAACCGGGTGGTGTCCAGCGGCGTCGGTTATGGGTGATGGATCTGTTGTCGAAGTGGAGGGGGCCTTCTGGCTGGAGGAACTCGGCCGCGCCGTACCGGCGCTTCAAGGCGGCCGGCTACGACATCGCCCTTGCGTCTCCGGCCGGTGGGCGGCCGCCGCTCGACCCGAAAAGCAATGAGCCCGGCTTCCAGACCGACGATACGCACTTGTTCGAGGCCGACACGGAAGCGTCTGCGGCACTGGCCGATACCGTGCGGCTCGACTCGGTCTCGGCCGAAGACTTCGACACCGTTTTCTACCCCGGCGGACACGGCCCGCTGTGGGACCTCGCCGAGGACCCCAGCTCCCGGCGGCTGATCGAAACCGCGCTGGTCGATGTCGTTCCATTCCTTGTCGAAAACGAGCTGCACGCGCTCGGCGGTAACTACTCGAAGGGCGCCGATTGGGGTTCCTATGTGGTCGAGGATGGACTACTGATCACAGGACAGAATCCCGGCTCCTCGGCTGCGGCGGCCGACGCACTGATAGCAAAACTCGCCGCATAAGAGGACGTCTTACGTGGTGAGTTTCTTGTAGCAGGTGAGAGCTGCGGCGAGTTGTAGAAATGCTGCGAAGAGGTGGCCGTGTCGTTCGTAGCGGATCGTCAGGCGCCGGTATCCGGTCAACCACGCAATGGTCCGTTC
>NZ_JARWNW010000278.1 GCF_029868325.1 Nocardia carnea | reverse complement strand
TCCGAGGATCTGCGCACCGTCCAGAGCGAAACCCGTGAAACCGTCACCCGCGAAACCGAGGAACAAACCCGCGCCGCCGGCCGCAGCCGGGTCACAACTTCGCTCCCCGGGCTGGGGCCGGCGGGTATCGCCACCGTGTGGGTCGACCTTCACCGAGGCCCACCCACAGGTCGTTTTCCGGGCTGTCTGCCGGCGTCGATTGCACGGAACAAATGCGGGGGGAGGTGCGTTTCAGCAAAGCATGGCGGCTCTGGCATAATCGACCGCCGTGCGTCTGCGAATCGCGCAGGCTCCCGCCTTAGTCGGTTCCGGTTCACGTTCGGCAGATTTGCGAGCGACCCGGCGACCAATATCGAGAGGACATCCATGAAGGCAGGAATCCACCCGGCCTACGTCGACACCACCGTCGTCTGCGGCTGCGGGAATACGTTCCAGACCCGCTCCACCAAGGAATCCGGGCATATCACTGTCGAGGTCTGCTCGCAGTGCCACCCGTTCTACACCGGCAAGCAGAAGATTCTGGACACCGGTGGTCGTGTGGCCCGCTTCGAGGCCCGCTACGGCAAGCGCGCCAAGAAGGCCGACGCCGACAAGTAGCATCCCCGTCAACGCCCGGCCCTGCCCTTTGCGCAGGCCGGGTGTTGTGTTTTTGGCGCGCTGACCTGCGGAGAGTGTCGTCGGTGGACCGGTCTGGACAGGTTCGAGGTGGCGCTGTTCGCTAAGGTTGCTGTGTTTTTGGCGCGCTGGCGCGCGCGGGGTTTTGGCCCCCTTGGTCCATGCTTTCCGACCGCGATACTCGCGGCTGCGCCGCATTGTCTCGCGGTCGGAAAGCATGGACGGGCCAAAACCTTTCAGGGCCTCGCTGGACTCGGCGCCGATCGGTACCTCGGGGTCGGTGGAGGGGGAGCCAGGGGTGCGAGGTGATCGACGCCTTATCGGAATAGTTGCTTGGTAGGAGACCGCATGGCCGAGAAGACCGCACCGTCGGCGATCGACGATGTGCTGGCCGAATACGCCGGGCTGGAGACGCAGCTCGCGGATCCCGCGCTGCACAACGATCCGGGGGCGGCCCGGCGGGTGGGGAAGCGGTTCGCCGAACTCGCGCCGGTGATGACCACGTACAAGAAACTCGCCACCACCCGCGACGATCTCGAGGCGGCGCGGGAACTGGCCGCTGATGATCCGGCGTTCGCGGCGGAGGTGCCCGGGTTGGAGGAACAGCTCGCCGAGCTGGAGACACAGCTCGCCGATCTACTGGCGCCGCGCGATCCGCACGACGGTGACGATGTGGTGCTGGAGGTGAAATCCGGTGAGGGCGGCGAGGAATCGGCGCTTTTCGCCGCCGATCTCGCCCGCATGTACATCCGCTACGCCGAACGCCGCGGCTGGAAGGTGGAGGTGCTCGACGCGGCATTCTCCGACTTGGGCGGCTACAAGGAAGCGACACTGTCGATCAAAAGTCGCGATGCCGCGCGTGACGGGGTGTGGTCGCGGTTCAAGTTCGAGGGCGGGGTGCACCGCGTCCAGCGGGTCCCGGTGACCGAATCGCAGGGCCGGGTGCATACGTCCGCGGCCGGCGTGCTCATCTACCCCGAGCCCGACGAGGTGGAAGAGGTGCAGATCGACGAGAACGATCTGCGTATCGATGTCTACCGCTCGTCCGGTAAAGGCGGCCAGGGCGTGAACACCACCGATTCGGCGGTCCGGATCACCCACCTGCCCACCGGTATCGTCGTCACCTGCCAGAACGAACGCTCCCAGCTGCAGAACAAGGCCCGCGCCATGCAGGTTCTGGCCGCGCGGCTGCAGGCCCTCGCCGAAGAGCAGGCCGAGCAGGAAGCGGCCGAGGGCCGGGCGAGCCAGATCCGCACCGTCGACCGTTCGGAACGGATCCGCACCTACAACTTCCCCGAGAACCGCATCGCCGACCACCGCATCGGTTACAAGGCGCATAACCTCGACGCCGTGCTCAACGGCGATATGGACGCCCTCCTGGACGCCCTCGGCGCCGCCGATCGCAACGCCCGGATGGCCGCCGAATAACCCACCCGAGCCCGCGGCGGTGCTGCACTTTCGAGCCCGGGCCCTCGACCGTCGCGGGTCCGCTCGGCACCCGCCACCGGCGCGCTGAGTGTCGCAGCACAGCGCCCGCACACCGGCTCGCCGGGTCGACTTCGAGTCGCCACCGAATGCGCTCGTCGTTTCGTCCGGAAACCCTGCCGAACAAGACGATGCCGCCCGGACTGCCCCGAACTGATCGGCTGCCGGTTCCGCCGGCCTCGCCTACGTACGGTCGACCCTCCGGTAACGACGTCGGCGAAGCCCGAGGAGTTCGGTCACATCTGAACCGAGTTCGTTTTCACGTCCGAACCGAACGTAACCCACGGCGGTGCCGAGTTCAGCGAGGCCCTGAAAGGTTTCGGCCCGGGGGGGGGGGGGGGGGGGGGGGGGGGGGGGGGGGGGGGGGGGGCCGGGGGGGGGGGGGGGGGGCGCCCCCCGGGGGGGGCGGGGGCGCCCGCCCCCGCGGCGGTTGCCCTCCCCCCCGCGCGCGCGGCCGCCCGTCCCCCGCCCCCCCCCCCCCCCCCCCCCCCCCCCCCCGGGCCGAAACCTTTCAGGGCCTTGCTGAACTCGGC
>NZ_JARWNW010000277.1 GCF_029868325.1 Nocardia carnea | reverse complement strand
GGTCATCACGCACGTCGGCGCCGTGGCGAGCAAATTCTCGACCGCATCGCCGGGCGCCGCCGTGGTGGGGGCGGCTGGACCCCCCCCCGGCCGGGCGTGGGGGCCCCCCCGGGGCCCCCCCCCCCCCCCCCCCCGTCTCCGGGCCCCCCCCCCCCGCCGGCCGGGGGGGGCCCCCCCCCCCCCCCGGCCCCCCCGGGGGGCCCCCCCGGGGCTGATTTGCCGGTCGGCAGGGCAGGTCCGTCCGCGCGCCGGCTCAGGCGGCCGTGGCGTGCCGGATGGCGATATTCCCGTAGGAATTCCGGGCGTACACGCGCACGGTTTCCGCTTCGGACTGCGGGCGCTCAGCGGGTCCCATCTGGTTGTGCACACTGCCCTGCACGGCATTGACCTCCAACCGGACCGCGCTGCCGGGGCTGATCCCGATCTCCAGTTCCCCCATGGACGTTTCCAGCCGCAGCTCACCGCGGACGGCTTCGCCGATCCGGATATCGCCCTTGGCGACTTTCGCGGTCACCGAATCACCGGCGCGCTCGACGGTGATATTGCCGGCGGCGATTTCGAGGTCGCATCGGCCGAGTTCACCGGTCGCCGCGATCCGGCCGACTCCGGCGGTGCTCTTCAGCTGGGAACCGGCCGGTACTTCGATGGTCACCGCGATGGTCGGATTACCGCCGAACGGGGTATGGGTGCGCCAGTCCTTCGGCGTTGTCACGGTCAGGACGCCGCCGGTGAAATCGACCCGGGTCTGCTCGGCGGCGCGGATATCGCCTTTCTTGGATTCGTCGGCCGGCCGGATATCGACCACGGTGTCGGTGCGGTCGGTGGCGTGCACGAGGACATCGGCCGACAGTACGGCGACGGCGACGGCGATCGGATCCGGAGTCTGGAAGACAGGCATGGCGGTACTCCTCTGGGGCTGTGGTGGCTCGGTGAATGGGCGGCGGACTTGCGGGGCCTGCCTTGCCGCCGACGCGACTATCGGGACGTTTCGGTCCAGGTGACCGGTAGTTCATGGACGCCGTAGATGTTCATATCGGTCCGCAGTTTCACCTCGCTCGCGGGAACGGCGAGGGCGAGTGTGGGGAAACGGCGGATCAGTGCCGCGAAACCGGCGCGCATCTCGACCCGGGCCAGTTGCTGGCCCAGGCACTGGTGCACACCATGGCCGAAGGACACCAGTCCGCGGGCTGTGCGGTGGATATCGAGGGCATCGGGGTCGTCGAAACGCCGCGGGTCGCGGTTGGCGGCGAGCAGCGAGACGACGACGGTCGACCCCGCGGGGATCGTTTCACCGCCGAGTTCGAGATCCTCGGTGGCGTAGCGGTAGAAGATATCGGCGACCGCCAGGTACCGCAGGAGTTCCTCGACCGCGCCGGGGACCAGATCGGGGTCGGCGCGCAGTCCGGCCAGCTGATCGGGATGCTCCAGCAGCGCGAACGTGCCCAGGGCCAGCATATTGGCGGTGGTTTCGTGGCCGGCGAGCAGCAGCAGGAACGAGATCCCGGTCAGTTCCTCGATGCTCAGGTCCTCGTCGCGGGCCAGATCGGAAAGGATATCGTCGGCGGGTTCCGTGCGTTTCGCGGTGACCAGTTCACCCAGGTACGACATCATCGCGCCGTAGGCGGCCATCTTCTCCTCGATCGGCTGTTCCCGGAGCATGAATTTGGCGGAGTTGGCCTGGAAACCTGCCCGGTCGGTGTAGGGGACGCCGAGCATTTCGCAGATCACCAGGGAGGGCAGCGGTAGCGCGAATTCCGCGACCAGATCGACCGGCGGGGTCAGTAGCGCCATCTCCTCCAGCTGTCGTTCGGCGATCTCGATGATGTGCTCTTCGAGCTGCTTCATCCGTTTAACGGTGAACGCGCTGATGAGCTTGCGGCGCAACCGCGTGTGGTCGGGCGGGTCCATCGCGATGAACATGCCCGGGATCTGCGGGGACGGTTCGGTCTGGGCAGGCATATCGGGGTCGGCGTCCAACGCGTGCAATACGCCGATGTCCTGGCGCGAACTGAACCGGGTATCGGCCAGCACCTGCCGGACCGCATCGTAACCGGTGACGAACCAGCCCTCGTGCCCGTCGGGGAAGATCATCGGGCTGACCGGGCGCACCTCCCGCAGCTCGGTGATTTCGCGGGGCGGGTCGAAGGGGCCGGCATTGCGTTCGGTGGGCAGGCCGTGCGGTACGGGGACTGTGCGGGTCATCGGGTTTTCCTGTTCGTCCGGTGTGTCTGTTCGGTCAGTGGGCGAGGAGCGTGATCGCGCCGGCGGGGCATATCTGGGCGGCCTCGCGGACGGCCGCCTTCTGCTCGGTGGTGGGTGCGGTGGTCAGCGCGACCACCCGGCCGTCCGCGTCGTCCTGGTCGAAAACTGCGGCGGCGGTCAGTACACACATCCCGGCGCCGATGCAGCGCTCGCGATCGACCCGGAGTTCGCTCGGTGCGCGCCCGCTGCGGTGCGAGTTCTTCCGTGGTTCGGAAGGTGCTGTGCTGTTCATATGAGTACTGTCGCGGGCCCGGCTGATACCGCCCTGACACCCGCCTGATACGCCCCCTGATGCGACACCCAGCGCTCCCTCCCTGTTATTTCCCCTTCACGGACCCGGGTGGGGCCCGCCCGGTTCTGGAGCGACGGAGCGGAGGAGCGAAGCGGAGGAGCGGAGGAGTGAAGAACCGGGCTACCCGGGGCCCCACCCTCGAGCCGCGGAGCGGCTCCAAAATTAGAGAGCGGCTCCAAAATTACAGCCCGCCCCTTCACGAACGGCCCACGTTGCCCAGGGTCCAAGGGACCTCCACCCGCCGGGCAGGCAGAATGACCGAGTGCAGATCGTGTTGCTGGGAGCACTCGAGATCCGGGAAGAAGACGGCGGATCGATAGAGGTTCCGGGGGCCCGGCTGCGGGCGTTGCTGATCGCGCTCGCGCTCGAGCCCGGCCGAGTGGTATCGAAAACGAGCCTGGTCGATTGGATCTGGGGTGAACAACCGCCGGCCGACGCAGCGAATGCCTTGCAGGCGCTGGTTTCCCGGTTGCGCAGGGTGTTACCTGAGGGGGCGCTCAACGGGGAGGCCGGCGGTTACCGGCTGGTGGTGGAACCCGGCGCCGTCGACGCTTTCCGCTTCGAACAGCTCATCGATCGGGCGCGCGGTGGTGGCGACGCGTATCGCGCGGGGTTGCTCCGTGAGGCGCTCGATCTGTGGCGGGGCGCGCCGATGCAGGGTATCGAGGTCCGTGACTCCGCGGCCGTCGATGCCGTGATCACCCGGTTCGAGGGGCTGCATGCCGCGGCGCTCGAGGATTTGTACGAAGCGGAGATCACTCTCGGTTTCGGCGCGCAGCTCGTGCCCGAACTGACCGAGCTGGTGGCCCGGAACCCGGTGCGGGAACGGCTGGTCGCCGCGTTGATGCGCGCCCTCGGCGCCGCGGGGCGTGGTTCCGAGGCGCTGATCGTGTACCAGAACGCCCGCGAAGCTCTTGCCGACACATTGGGTGTGGACCCCTCACCGGAGCTCTCCGCACTGCATGTGGCGCTGTTGCGCGGCGAGGTGGGTGCGCAGCAGCCCGCCGAGCGCCGCACGAATCTACGCGCCGAACTGACCGGATATATCGGCAAATTCGCCGATATCGCCGCCGTCCGCGACCTCATCGCGAATCATCGTCTCACCACGTTGACCGGGCCCGGTGGTTCCGGGAAAACACGGCTCGCCGGCGAAACGGCGCAGACCCTGCTCGACGACCTGCCGGACGGTGCCTGGCTGGTGGAGCTGGCGGCCGTCGGACCGAGCGGTGATGTGGCGCAGTCGGCGCTCGCCGCGATCGGACTGCGTGATGCGCTGCTCGGCACTGCCGTGAACACCGAACCGGTGGACCGGCTGATCGCGGCGGTCCGCGACCGCGAAACCCTGTTGATCCTGGACAACTGCGAGCACGTGATCGAATCCGTGGCCGCGTTCGCGCACCGGGTGCTGGGCGAATGCCCGCGGTTGCGGATCCTCGCGACCAGCCGCGAACCGCTGGGTATCACCGGCGAGGCGCTGTGGCAGGTGCAACCGCTGGCCCTGCCCGCCGCGGATGCCGGCCCGGAGGCGATCGAATCCGCTCCGGCCGTGCAGTTGCTGCAGGACCGGGCCCGCGCGGTGCGCAACGACCTCACCACCGATCCCCGTACCCTCGCGACCATGGCCCGCGTCTGCCGGGCACTGGACGGAATACCGCTGGCGATCGAACTGGCCGCCGCCCGGCTGCGCACCCTCTCGCTCGATCAGCTCGCCGAACGCCTCGACGACCGGTTCCGGCTGCTCACCGGGGGTAGTCGCACCGCCATTCCGCAACATCGGACACTGCGCGCGGTGGTGGATTGGAGCTGGGAACTGCTCACCGAGGCCGAGCGGACGGTGTTGCGCCGGCTCGCGGTATTCGCCGGAGGCGCGAGTCTGGAAGCGGCCGAGCAGGTCTGCGCGGAGACCGGCGACGGGCAGCAGGCGGTGGTCGAGCAGTGGGAGGTGCTCGATCTGCTCACCACGCTGACCGAGAAATCGCTGCTGCTCACCGCGGAACGCGGGATAACGGGCGCCGCGCCGGATGTGTCGAGTGGTGCGGGGGAGCGCCAGCCGCGCTTCCGGATGCTCGAGACGATCCGGCAGTACGCGCAGGAACGACTCGTGGAGTCGGACGAGGCGGAGGCGGCACGCCGCGCGCATCTCGCCTACTTCACCGGTCTCGCCGATACCGCGGAACCGCATCTGCGGCGCGCCGATCAGCTGGAATGGCTCGTGGTGCTGGAGGCCGAGCACGACAATATCTCGGCGGCGCTGCGCAGCGCGCTCGCGGCGGGCGATACGGCCGGGGCGCTGCGGCTCGCCGCGGCCGCGGGCTGGTATTGGTGGCTGGGCGGGCACAAAGCCGAAGGTCAGGAGCTGCTCACGGCGGTCGCCGACCAACCTGCCGATATCGACGACGCGACCCGCGCACTGGTGTATGGGCTGGTTACGCATTTCCTGAGCTCCGGCCGCAATGACGCGGTCCAGGTGGGGGAGTGGATCCGCAAAGCCCACCGGTTCAGCCGGAATATCCGGGCCGGCCATCCCACGCTCGCGTTCATCGATGCGCTGGAAGCCATGTTGCAGGGGCCGGCGGCGCTACCGACCGCGTTCGAACCGCTGCTCACCGATGACGACCCCTGGGTGCGCGCGCTGTCCCGGTTGCAGATGGGCAAGATGCGGATCGTGGTCGGGCAGGACGGGCCGGAGGTGGACGCCTATCTCGAAGGCGCGCTCGCCGAGTTCCGGGCGTTGGGAGAGCGGTGGGGGATCTCGTTCGCGCTGACCGAACTGGCGAACCGGCGTGCCACCCGCGGCGAATTCGTCTCGGCCTGCGAACTCTACGAGGAGAGCATCGCCGTGGTCGCCGAGATCGGCTCGGCGGAGGATATCGTGGCGTTGCTGTCGCGTCAGGCCCAGTTGTATTGGCTGGCGGGTGATCCCGCGGCCAGTGCGGCCGCCGTAGCCGAAGCGCAGAGCCGCGCGAATCGGGTGGTCTGGCCGTTCGCGCTGGCCGAACTCGCCCTGGCCAGGGCGGAGCTGTCCCGCTGGAGCGGTGATACCGAGCAGGCCCTCGAACAGATCGATATCGCGACAACCGTATCGGGTGGCGAAGCCGAGATGCCGCAGTTCGCGGCGGCCGTCCACACCCTGCGCGGCTACCTCGGCACCGATCTCGAGCAGACGCGCGAACATCATGCCGCGGCCTTCCGGGCGGCGACCGAGGCCGGTCATTCGCTACTGGTCGCACAGGTGCTCGTCGGGATCGCGGACTGGGCGCTGCGCGCCGGCCGCGATGCCGAGGCCGCGCGGTTGCTCGCCGCGAGCGCGGTGGTCCACGGTGTGCCCGATCGCTCCCCGCCGGACGCGGCCCGCGTCCAGCAGGCAGTGCGAGAACGCCTCGGTGAAGCGGAGTTCACCGAGGCGATGCGGGAAGGTTCGGAAGCGGACTGGCGGGAGCTGGCGACCACCGCGCTCGTTCGCTGACGGCGACGGCCGGCTGTCAGGCCCGTTTGTTGTATGTGGCCCGAGACCAGACGTATCCGATCACGGCGAACCCGGTGCACCAGGCAAGCGCCGCGGCCGTATAACCGCCGGACGGGGTGCCGGCCAGGAATCCACGCAACGATTCGATGATGGGCGTGAACGGCTGGTACTGCGCGAACTGGCGTACGCCCTGACCCATTTTCTCCGCCGGTACGATCGCGGTACTGACGAACGGCAGCATGAGCAGCGGCACCACACCCATACCCGCGGATTCCGGTGTTTTCGCCGCCATGCCCAGGGCGACCGTGAGCCAGGACGCCGCGAACGAGGTGGCCGCGAGAATGCCTATCGCGCCGAGCCAGTCGAGCCCGCTCGCCGGCGGCCGGAATCCCAGTGCGAACGCCACGGCGAAGATCGCCACGATGGCCACCGCATTGGTGAGAACGGTCGCCACCACGTGGGCGGTCAGCACCGCGCCGCGGGAGACATCCATTACCTTGAAACGGTTGATGACACCCGTCGACATATCCGAGCTCACCCCCACCGCGGTGCCCGACAATCCGTAACTGACGGCCAGCAGCAGCATGCCGGGTGTCGCGTAATCGATATAGTCGCCGCCGACATCGAAGGCGCTGCCGAAGACGTAGACGAAGATCAGCATCATCACGACCGGCATGAAGGCGGCGTTGAACACCGTCACCGGGTTGCGGGTGATGTGCCTGAAGTTGCGGCGCAGCATGATCGACGAATCGGCCAGGGGTGCGGTGAGCGTGCTCATGGTGCGGTGACCTCCGTGGTCGCGTGGCCGGTGAGAGTGAGGAAGACATCGTCGAGGTCGGGGGTGTGCACGGATACCTCGGCGGCCTCGAGCGCTGCCTCGTCGAGGCGGTCCAGCAGGCGGCGCAGCGATTTCGAACCACCGTCGCCCGGCACCCGCAAGGCGAGCGTTTCGTCGTCACGGGTGGAACCGGGCAGTGCCCGGGCGGCCGCATCCAAGTCCGCCAGGTGGTCGAACCGCAGCCGGATATAGCTGCCGGGGATCCGGCGTTTGAGTTCGTCCGGGGTGCCCTCGGCGACGATCCGGCCCTGATCGAGTACGGCGACGCGATCCGCCAGCTGATCGGCTTCTTCGAGGTACTGGGTGGTGAGGAAGATCGTTACGCCCTCGTCGGTCAGGTCCCGCACGATCTCCCACATGGTGCGGCGGCTGCGCGGATCCAGCCCGGTGGTCGGCTCGTCCAGGAAAACGATCTGCGGCTTGGTGACCAGTGTCATCGCCAGATCCAGCTTGCGCCGCATACCGCCGGAGTAGGTCGCGGCGCGTTTACCCGCGGATTCGGTCAGGCCGAAACGCTCCAGCAGCCCGCCGACCACCCGTTTGCGGTCGTCTCCCGCGAGCCGATGGATATCCGCCATCAGCTCCAGGTTCTCCGCGCCGGTGAGCAGATCGTCCACCGCGGCGAACTGGCCGGTGACTCCGATCGCCGCGCGCACCGCCCGGGTCTCGGTGGTGATGTCGTGCCCCGCCACCTGTGCTGTGCCACCGTCCGGCCGCAGCAGGGTGGTGAGGACGTTGACGGTGGTCGTCTTGCCCGCGCCGTTGGGGCCGAGCAGGGAGAAGACCGTGCCGGCACCGATATTCAGATCGATACCGTCGAGGACGGTCTTGTCCCCGTACGCCTTCCGCAGCCCCGAGGCCGCGATTGCTGAACTACTCATGGACACACAGTCGCCGGGCCGGCTGATACCGGACTGACGGCGGGCTGACATCTCCGCTGATATGGGCGTCCGGGCCGCGACCAGGGTCTTTCGCCGGGAGGCTTGACCTCAACATTAGTTGAGGAAGCAAGGTGGTCTGCGGGTGGCCGACGGAGCCGCCGAACGTAGTAGGGGAGATACCGATGACCACGACAACGACCGGCACTACCACCCTCGCAGCACCGTTGCGGCTGACCCTCGTGATCGGCAGCAGCAGGCAGGGCCGCTTCGCGCCGACCGTGGCCGGCTGGTTCCACACACAGGCGACCGCGCGACCGGACCTCACCGTCGGCGTCGTCGACGTGGGTGAACTCGACCTGCCACACACCTTCGGTGCCTCCGCCCCGGGAGCCGCCGAAACCCGGGCCGCGCTGGCCGAGGCGGACGCCTTCGTCATCGTGACACCCGAGTACAACCACAGTTATCCCGCGGCGCTGAAAAACCTCATCGACGCGCACGGGCGGGAATGGCAGGCGAAACCCGTCGGCTTCGTCAGCTACGGCGGGATCTCGGGTGGCCTGCGCGCGGTCGAACACCTGCGCGGCGTCTTCGCCGAACTCCACGCGGTCACCGTGCGCGATACCGTCAGCTTCCACAATCCGTGGCGCAACAGCGCCGCACAGGGCGACCCGATCGCTACCGCGGAAGCCGAGACGGCCGCGAAAACTCTGTTGGATCAGCTGGTCTGGTGGGGCGAGGCGCTGCGTGCGGCCCGTGCCACCCGGCCCTACGGGCAGTGAGGGTCGTGATGCGGCACAGTGTGGCAACGGCCCGTATCCGGCCGGAACCGGCGGCCCGTAACCCGATGACGGTCGCCTTGGTACTGGTGGTCGGCTCGATCATGGCCACCCTCGACCAGACGATCGTCAACGTGGCGATCAACCGGCTCTCGGCCGAGTTCGCGGCGCCACTGGCCACCATCCAATGGGTATCCACCGGATACGCGCTCGCAGTCGCCGGGGTGGTCCCCGTGGCCGCGTGGGCGATGGGGAGATTCGGGGCGAAACGCCTGTACCTGGTCGCGGTGGCGATATTCGCGATCGGTTCCCTGCTGGCCGGCGCGGCCTGGAATATCGAATCGCTGATCGCCTTCCGGGTACTGCAGGGTCTCGGCGGTGGGCTGCTCATGCCGGTGGGAATGACCGTACTGTTGCGGGCGGCGAGCCCGGAGCGGCTGGGTCGCGCGATGAGCACGATGGGACTGGCCATCCTGGTAGGCCCGCTCGCAGGGCCGGTACTCGGCGGCTACCTCATCGACGAGATGTCCTGGCGCTGGATGTTCTTCGTGAACGTTCCGGTCGCCGCGGCGGTGCTGCTCCTCGCCCTGCGGGTCTTCCCGGCCGACGATCCGCAACCGCGGCGGCGGATCGATACGGTCGGGGTCGCGCTCATGTCGCCCGGTCTGGCCCTGCTGATCTACGGGGTCACCGCCGCAGGCGAACACGGCGGCTTCCCCTTCGGCCAGGTCGTGGTGCCGCTGGTACTCGGCGCGGTCCTGGTGGCGGTATTCGTGCACCGCGGGTTCACCGCCCCGGAGCCACTGCTGGACCTGCGGATCCTGCGCCGCCGGGAAGTCGGCGCCGCCGCCGCGCTGCTCGGATTGTTCGCGGCGGGCTATTTCGGCGCGATGCTGCTACAGCCCCTGTACTTCCAGGTCGTGCGCGGTGAATCGGCGTTGATGGCCGGAGCATTGGGTATCCCGTTCGCGCTGGCTTCCGGAACGACGATGCAGGTCGCGGGCCGGCTCATCGACCGGTTCCCGCCGGGCCGCTATCTCCCGTTCTCGATCGCGGTCGGGATAGCGGGATTCCTGCTCTTCCGCGCCCAGCTGGACACCGATTCGTCCTACTGGGGTCTCTGCGCGGCCATGCTCCTGATGGGTGCCGGGGGTGGGGGCACGATGATGCCCGCCATCACGACCGCGACCCGCGCATTGACACCCGAGCAGCAGGCGGGCGGCAGTACAACCGTGAACCTGATCAACACCACGGCCATGGCCATCGGTACAGCGGTGGTGGCGGTGGTGCTCTCCACCCTGCTGCCGATCGCCGGAGGTCTGCAAGCGCTGCACGGGCTCGATCCCGCCGCGCACGCGGCACTCGCGCCTGCCCTGGCGGAGGCATTCCGTGGTGCCTACCTGATCGCGCCGGTCCTGATGGCGCTCGCGGTGGTACCCGCGTTGTTCCTACCGCGTCGGTGAAGCCGGACGCGCGAGCCCTGGGAATCATTCCCAGGGCTCAGCATTCGTAATGTGAGCCCACCTGCACCGCAACGATTTCTGTATCGGTGGCGAAGTAGATCAGCCGGTGCTCCTGGGTGATCCTGCGCGACCAGTGCCCGGCGAGCTGATGCCGCAGTGGTTCGGGTTTGCCGATTCCCGCGAACGGATCGCGCAGGGCGGCGTCGATCATTTTGTTCGCGCCTCTGAGCACGGACCGGTCCTTAGCGAGCCAGCTCGTGTAAGACTTCCAGCCCTGGGTTGTGAAGGTGAGTTTCCGGTCGCCGGGCATCACTCGTCGTCCGGGTCGACGAGTGAGTGGGCTTCCGTGCGGCCGGCGCGGGCGTTCTCGGCGGATTGGAGCAACCGCATACCGCCGTGGGTACGCAGTACGTACAGCGTTTCCATCAGCGAGTTGTAATCGCTTTCGGCCATGAGTACGGCGTTCTCGCCGCTCCTGGACACAACGGTCACGGTGTCGTGGTCGTCGTTGACCTGCTGTACCAGCCCGAAGAGGTTCTGGCGAACGGTGGATATAGGTAGCGCTTTGGCCATTGCGACGTCCTCTCGAAGTCGTACGACTTATTGTACGACGATTCGTTCAGCGGGCGGCGGCTATGACCGGGGCGAGGCCGTCCTGGCCCAGCAGGGCCTCGGAATCGGTGACTTCCTCGTCGTCGACGTAGACGGTGGGGGTGCCGTTGACGCCGGAGGCGAGTACCTCGTCGGTCTTGGTGCGCAGATAGGTGTCGTACCGGCGGTCGGTGATGCACTCCGCCACCGCGGCATCCGGATAGCCGGTGGATTCGGCGATGGCGATCAGCTCGCTGTCGGGCAGGCCGGCACCGCCTTCCGCCGGCTGCTGGGCGAACATTTCCGCCAGCCAGGCCTGGTAGCTGTCCAGCCCCGAGTTCGCGACACAGAACGACGCGTTACCGGCACGCGAGGAGTACTCGGTGGTACTGGCGCGATCCAGGAAGGAGATGACGCTGTACTCGACCGCCGCGGTGCCCTCACGCACGGCGTCCTCCAGCACCTTGCCGTTGGCGTCCTCGAAGGCTTGGCAGAACGGGCATTGCAGGTCCATGACGACCCGCACGGTCACCTCGGCGTCCGGTTCGCCGATCCGGACTGCGCCGTCTGCCAGGACGTTCGCGGGGCCGGAGCCGGTACCGACGGCCGCCGCGGTACCGGGGATCGTCTCCGCCATCGCGTTGCGGGCCAGTAACCCGGCGCCGGCCGCGGCACCGACCAGCAGCACGGCGACCAAGGGGAGCAGCACAACGAGAAGCCGGCGGTTCGGCCCCGGGCTCTGCGGCGGCGGCCACCCGCCCGGATAGGTGCTCAAATCGTTGCTCCCTGCTCGCCGGACATTCTCCTCGACACACTAGTGCGCGGTGGTGCCGTCCGGCGTTCCGCGGCGATCCGGTGACGTCGCACCGAGTACCAACCCACGGACCAGGCGATATCCGCCGGTAACGGCCGCTCGGCGAAGCGGCGGGAACCGGATACAGAAATTCGCCGGCTGTGCCGCGCGCGGGTCCGCGGCGAACTCGGGGGTGTAGAACGCTGAATGCCATTGCGCGCCAGTGCAGTTCCGTAGCGAGGTAGACGACTCCGTACAGTCGCTCCGCGCGGATCGGGTACGTTCGGCGAAAGTGACTCCGGCATGCCATCGGGGTCGGCGCGGCGGGCCGGTGGCCGTGTCTGTGATATCGAAACTGTTTCGGAGGCTTCGGATGTCCCTTTCCCACGCCGTAGTACTCGGCGCGAGTGTTGCCGGATTGCTTTCGGCCACAGCGTTGAGCAAGTCTTTCGACACCGTCACGATCGTCGAACGAGATCAGCTCGCCGATGATGCCGTGACGCGCCGCGGTGTGCCGCAGGGCCATCAGGTGCATCAGCTGATGCCGGCCGGGTTGATGCGGATCGAGGAATTGCTTCCCGGGTTCGGCGACGAACTCCTCGAGCAGGGGTGCGAACGCTATGAGATCGACCGCGATGTCGCGGTCCTGTACCCGCTGGGCTGGGCGGCCCGGGTCGCCGGCGGTATGGATGTCATCGGTTTTCTCCGGCCGACCTTCGAATGGGTGCTGCGGCGGCGGGTGCTGGCGCTGCCCAATGTGCGCGCGGTGCACGGTATCGGCACCGGGCTGCTGGCCGGGCC
>NZ_JARWNW010000276.1 GCF_029868325.1 Nocardia carnea | reverse complement strand
GTGGGCAATGCGGCGCCGCCGGTCGAGACCGGCGTCGCGGGTTCCGGCTCGGCCGGTGCAGGCAGCGGATCCTCGGAGCAACCGATCGGTTCGGCTGCCTCGGAAGAGGGAACAGTCGGGGCCGGGCAGTCCGCCCGCCGCCCTGTTTTAGTATGACTCTAGCTGCGCAGCGGCCCGGGCCAATTCCGCGGCGGCTGTGTCGATGGCAGGGGCCTCGCCGTTACCGTGAACGGGTGCGGCCTCGGTATCGGTGGGTGCGTGCCGGGCCGCGGATCGGGGCAGGCGGCGGGCCGGGAGCGCGGGCGCGGCGGAGTCTTCCTCCGTGGTGCTCGCGGGGGCGGGAGCCTGACCGCGCGGAGAACGCGTGGGCAGGGCCGAAAGGGCCGGCGCGGGGGTTTCGGCGGAATCTGCTGCGGCGGCAGGCAGCTCGTAGAGGTCGCCGGAACGGGTGCCGGGTTCCTCGGGGCGGTACTGGTCTTCGAACGGATTGAACTGGTCGGCGTCGGATTCGGCCGGTTCGGTCAGCGCCGGCTTTCGGCGCCGGCCACCACTTTCGAGGGCCTGCGGTACCGGTTCGTCGCCGATCGAGCTGAGCCAGCTGGGTAGCGAACCGGTATCGGCGGAGGAGCCGCCGAAGGAATCGGTATCGGTGGGTGCCGGGCGATAGGACCCGGGGTCGCCGGGCGGCGGCAACGGCTTTCCCGAAGCGCCTTCCTCGTTCTGCTCGGTGGTCGGCAGTTGCGTGGTTGCCGCGCCCGGCAACTGGGCCGGGTCACCGGACGGTACGGTCAGCTCGTCGGGGCGCTGCATATCCGGCTGGTAGGGCGCGGGCATCGGGATCCGTGGTGACGACGACAGCGCGGGCGCGGGATCGCCGGGCTGGGAAATACGCGGCATCGCCGCGGAATCGGCTTGGCCGGGGGCCTGATGCGACCCAGCCGTCGCCGTGGAGCGGGTGGGCAAGGCCGTGGTTTCGGGAGTGTCGTCCGGTATATACGGGGGGCCGTCGGCCGGTGGTGTGGTGAAACGGGAATTCGGCTCGGGATCCATGGGGCTCATCGTCTGGACTCCCGGCGAATCGCCGATAACACCCGAGGTGTTCCAGGCGGCGAACGGGTCGAGAGCCGCTGAACCGCCGGTGTTCTGCGGGTTCTGGTGCGGGGTGGACGGTGGTGCGGGGGTCCACGTGTAACCGCGATCCGGAACGGACTCGGGCCGGTTCGTGGCGCCGTTCGACCCCTCCGCCGCTTCGAATCCGTTGGATCCGAAGCCGGCGAAGCCCCTCGACTCGGAGTTGCGCTGCCCGCGCCCGTACTCCTCCGGGCGGGCGCGGCGTTCGTCTCCGAGGCTGGCATTTTCGGCATCCATGCGCTCATTCTTACCCACCCGGGTGGGCTTCGTTCTAGTGCGCGAAGCCCCTCATCTCCCCGGGGAGCGCCCGGGGTGACGAGGATTACACCGGTGTCGTGCCCGCGGCCGACACCGTTGCGGTCCGCCTGTTTTCCGGACATGCCGTGTTGACGTGCTTCGACGGCGAGAAGTCCCGGCGCCGGTGAGGATCGGCTCGGTGCGGAGGCGGCTCGGAGGTGAATCATCGTCCCCGCGGCGTTTCCCTCGGGTGTCGATGGCGCAAATGCGCCTAGTCGGTGCCCCTGGACACGGCGCGCGGTATCGAATCGGAGAGTTCGGTGAATTCCTGCAAATGCCTGGTGGTCGCGCCGGATTGCCTGCGCGGGATGCACCGGCCGCGCGAAACCTTCGGCGGAATCGGCGGATCGAGGATGGTGCCGGCGCCGCTCTGTGCTCGCAGGGGGTACGAACCCGGCGCGTACACAACAGCGAGTCTTCGGCGGGACCAGCGGCCTGGACCGCAATCGCCTACCCCCCCGGCGGGGGCGCGGGGGGGGCGGGTAGGGGGGGGCGGAGGTGTGGGGGTACGACTTCTTCGGCGGCACCCGCACGGTCGATGTGCATGTGCGGCGGTTGCGGGCGAAGCTGGGCAGCGAATACGAATCGCTGATCGGTACGGTCCGCAATGTGGGTTACAAGGCTGTGCGACCGGC
>NZ_JARWNW010000275.1 GCF_029868325.1 Nocardia carnea | reverse complement strand
CTGGCGTTCGCCTGGATCCCAACGGTGACCGCGTGGGTACAGGCGCATCGGGGTGATCAGCGCGGCGTTATCGGTGACCAGGTGGCGGATCGCATCCACGTGTTCGAAGCCCGGCACGACAACGGCGGCCGCGCCGTTCATGTCGCGTCCCCAACCCCGGGCAACAAAGGGGGCCCTAAACCCGCGCCGCCGCAGGCGGCGCCAATATTTCAGACCAGTGGTTTGCCCTTGCGCATGCGGCGGCGCATATCCCACAGGTAGTAGTTCATGGGGAACTGGCGTAGGAAGCGCGGCTGGAGTTTCAGGCCGAAGCCGATGATCTTCATCGTCCGGTCGAACCAGCGCTGGTTGCCCTCGGTCCAGTTCATGTGCATTGCCATCCGGATCTGTGGGGGCAGGCAGCCGGCGACGACGAACCGGTGGAATCCGGCCGATACCCACCGCACCGGTAGCGGCAGCATCTTCAGGTCGATGAGGTCGTTGAAGTAGGCGCGGGTGGTGTCGTCGATTTCGAGGTTGTCCAGGTTGTCTTCCCAGAATTCCCAGAACGCGGCCCGGTTCGGTGGCCACATTTCCGGGCGCACCTGGAGGGTGGTGCCGAGCCGGATGCTGTGCGCGTAGAAGGTGTCGGCGGTGGCTTCGTCCATGGGGCCCTGGACTTTTTCCAGGAGGTCGACGAAGCCGAAGTACAGGCAGGCCGCGACCCAGAGCTGGAGTTTGGGATCGAAGGCGTTGTATTTGACCGGGCTGGTGGGTTTGGTGCGGATATGGCGGTGGGAGGTGTTGACCGCGAGCCGGTAGGCGTTGCGTTCCTCTTCGGTGCCCAGCATGGCGACCGACAGGTAGGTGAGTGTGGTGCGGAGCCGTTTGAATGGGTGCACCATCACGTTGCCGCTTTTGACGTCGCTCTCCATGACGCCGTAGGCGACCGGCCGCAAACCCAGCTGCATGATCACGTTTGCCGTGCCGCCGAGGAACGCGGTGATTCCGACGATATGGTCTTCGACGTCGAAATCGGGGGCGTAGAGCGGGCGGGGTTCGGGTTCGTTGTGTGATATGGGCCGGGGAGCGGTCATCAGTGACCTCTTTCCTATGAGAAGATTATATGATAACCATCTCATTCACTCGCTGTCGCGTCAACCATCATCGTAATTGTGCGATGCTTACTGTGTCATTGCATCACCGAGCGCGAGAGGGTGCCGAGATGGGTGCGCTGGCTCAATTACTGCCACTGGTGCGATCGCCGCGCCGCGATCAAGATCAATCGGTGTTGTCCGCCGCGCTGCAGGCGTTTCTCGATTTCGGGATCAAACGCACCAGCATGGTGGAGGTCGCCCGCCGCGGCGGGCTCTCGCTGGCCACCTTGTACCGCCGATTCTCCAGCAAATCCGACCTGATCCAGGCCGTGGGCTTGCAGCAGACCCGTGAGTTCATCGAGGGGGTCGATGCCGCGGTGCAACGGCAGATCGACCGCGACGCGGGTGCCGAAGACCAGATCGTCGAACTGTTCGTCGCCTTCCTCGACGGCCTGCGCAGCAACCAGCTGCTGGACCGCCTGCTCGATACCGAACCCGAGATCGTCTTGCCCTACCTGACCACCAAAGGCGCCCCGGTGATCGAACTCGGACGCGACTACCTCGCCGAGTTCGTCACCCGCCTGCAGGCCGAAGGGAAATTACCGGCCTACGATCCGCTGCCGGTGGCCGAAATGGTCGCGCGTACGGCCTTGTCGCTGGCGCTGACACCGCAGACGGTGATTCCGCTGGACGACGATATCGCCGCCCGGAATTACGCGCGCGATCATGTCGCGGTCTCGTTCCGGGTGCCGGTCGCGGATTCCTGAATTCGAATCGGGCTGTTTTCGTATTCGTATCCGGGCTCAGGCGGTTGCCGGCACACTTCGCGACGGGGTAGGCACGCGAAGCCCCGGTCGAGCCGGGCGCTAGGTTGGGCGCATGTCCCTCGCGCCGCGTCTGCTCCGATCGCTGGACCCACTGGCCGTCGCCGCGGGAGCCGATATCCCCGACGCCGTCACCATCGACGGAACCACCCTCTCCCGCAGTGATCTGCTCGGTGCGGCCACTTCGGTGGCGGAACGGATCGCGCGCGCGGAGCGGGTCGCGGTCCTGGCCCGCCCCACGGCGTCCACCGTGCTCGCCGTCATCGGCTGTCTGATCGCCGGGGTGACCGTGGTCCCGGTCCCGCCCGATTCCGGGACCGCCGAACTCGACCATATGCTCACCGATTCCGGGGCGCAGGCGTGGCTGGGGGAGGCCCCGGAGGGGACCGCGCTACCGGTGGTCCCGGTCCGGCAGCACGCCCGGTCCTGGCATACCTACCCCGAGCCCGATCCCGCCGCACCGGCTTTCGTGCTCTACACCTCCGGCACCACCGGCCTGCCGAAGGGGGTGGTGCTGAGCCGCCGGGCGATCGCCGCCGGCCTGGACGCGCTCGCCGAGGCCTGGTCGTGGACCGCGGCCGATGTGCTGGTGCACGGTCTGCCGCTGTTCCACGTACACGGCTTGATCCTGGGTTTGCTCGGCCCGCTGCGAGTCGGCAGCCCGCTCGTGCACACCGGGAAACCGACGCCCGCGAATTACGCCGCGGCCGCGGGCACCATGTATTTCGGCGTGCCCACCGTCTGGACGCGCATCACCGAGGACCCGGACGCCGCGAAACAGCTGAGCGCCGCCCGGCTGCTGATCTCCGGTAGCGCACCACTGCCGGCGCCGGTATTCGAGCGGCTGGCCGAACTCACCGGCCAGGAGCCGATCGAACGCTACGGGATGAGCGAAACGATGATCACGCTGTCGGCGCGGGCCGACGGCGAACGCCGGCCGGGCTGGGTCGGGGTGCCGGTACAGGGCGTGCAGACCAGGCTGCGGGACGAAGCGGGACAGCCGGTACCGCACGACGGTTCGAGCATCGGCGGACTGCAGGTACGCGGTCCGATGCTGTTCGACGGGTACTTCGGCCGCCCGGAGGCCACCGCCGAATGCCGGACCGAGGACGGCTGGTTCCGCACCGGCGATGTCGCGGCGATCGACGCGGACGGGTTCCACCGGATAGTCGGCCGCGAATCGGTGGACCTGATCAAATCGGGCGGGTACCGAATCGGCGCGGGTGAGGTCGAAACCACCCTGCTGGGCCATCCCGGTGTCGCCGAGGTGGCGGTGGTCGGGTTGCCGGACGCCGATCTGGGCCAGCGGATCGTCGCATTCGTCGTCGCGCGCGAGACCGCACCCGGCGAACAGGAGCTGATCGACCACGTGGCGGGCGAGCTCTCGGCCCACAAACGGCCACGGGAGATCCGCTTCGTCGCATCCTTACCGCGAAATGCCATGGGCAAGGTGCAGAAGAAGCAACTGGGCAGGGCCGAAACTCCGGGCGAGTGACGCCGCCGCGCGCCTCGCGGATATTGACCTCAACCGGACTCGAGGTCCTACCGTCGGCCCCATGAACGCGACATTCACCCCCGAACATCTCGACTACCTGGCCGGACAACGGCTGGGCCGGTTGGCCACCGTAGCTCCCGACGGATCGCCCCAGAACAATCCCGTCGGGTTCCGCTACAACCCCGAACTCGGCACCATCGATATCGCGGGCTGGAACATGGGGCGCTCACGCAAGTTCCGCAACCTGGCGAAAAATGCCCGCGTCGCGTTCGTGGTCGACGATATAGCCTCGGTGCAGCCGTGGCGGGTGCGCTGCCTGGAGATCCGCGGCATCGCCGAAGCGCTCACCGGCACCGATACCTACATCGGAACCGAACCCGGGGAACTCATTCGCATCCACCCGGAACGAGTAATCGCCTTCGGAATCTGAGATACGGCGAGCCGGTTCACCACACGCGTACCGCGCGGAGGTGGGTTACGACCCGCCGGCGTCCGCTCATCGACTCCGGCATGCGCCGATCAGTTGTGCGCGTGCAACGCTTCGTTCAGCTCGATCCCGGTACCCGCGCGGGGAACGACCTCCACCGCACCGGTTTGCGAATTGCGCCGGAACAGCAGATTGTCGGTGCCGCTCAGTTCGGCCGCCTTGATCACTGTGCCGTCCGGCGTGGTGACCTTGGTGCCGGCGGTGAGGTAGAGCCCCGCCTCCAGCACGCAATCGTCGCCGAGCGGGATGCCCAGGCCGGAGTTCGCGCCGAGCAAGGAACGTTCACCGATCGAGATGACGGTGGTACCGCCGCCGGACAGGGTGCCCATGGTGGACGCGCCGCCGCCGATATCGGAGCCGTCGCCCACGACCACGCCCGCCGAGATGCGGCCCTCGACCATGGAGGTGCCGAGGGTGCCGGCATTGAAGTTCACGAAACCCTCGTGCATGACGGTGGTTCCGGCGGCCAGATGCGCGCCCAGCCGGACCCGGTCCGCGTCACCGATGCGGACACCGGCGGGGACCACGTAATCGACCATGCGCGGGAACTTGTCGACGCTGTACACGGTGACCGGACCGCGGGCGCGCAGTTTGGCCCGGGTGGTTTCGAACCCTTCCACCGCGGCCGGCCCGTGGTTGGTCCACACGACATTGGCCAGCAGGGCGAACTGTCCCTCCAGGCTCACCGAATGCGGGCGGACCAGGCGGTGGGACAGCAGGTGCAGGCGCAGGTACACATCGTGTGCGTCGGCCGGGGCGGCGGAAAGGTCGGCGATGGTGGTGCGGACGGCGATCACCTCGACACCGCGCGCGGGGTCGGGGCCCACCAGTTCGGCCAGTTCGGCGGGCGCCTCGGCGAGCCGCTCGGTACCGGTCTCGGTGAACTCGCCCAGCTGCGGGGCGGGGAACCAGGTATCCAGAACGGTTCCGTCCGTGGTCACGTTGGCGATGCCGATAGCGGTTGCTCCCTGAGTGCTCACGACACCGCAGCCTACCCACCAGCGTCTCCGTAGTGGTGCGGCACCTCTACGCTCGTATCCCGTGACCCTCGACCTGCACGCCGATCCCATCGCGCTGACCGCGGCCCTCGTCGATATCCCGAGCGTGTCGCGGGAGGAGGCCGCGATCACCGATGCCGTCGAAACGGCGCTACGCACCCAGACCAGCGGTTTCGAAGTGGTACGCCATGGCAATGTGGTGCTCGCGCGGACCGACCGGGGCCTGCCCACCCGGGTCGTCCTCGCAGGCCACCTCGATACGGTGCCGATCGCGGACAACGTACCGGGCCGGTTCACCGTCGAGAACGGGGCCGAGGTGCTCTACGGCTGCGGCTCGGTCGATATGAAATCGGGGGACGCGGTTTTCCTGCATCTGGCCGCCACCATCGCCGAACCCGCCCACGACCTGACCCTGATCTTCTACGACTGCGAGGAGATCGCCGCCGAATTCAACGGCCTGAACACCATCGAACGCGAGCTACCGGAATGGCTCGACGCCGATCTGGCGATTCTGGGTGAACCCTCCGGCGGCTGGATCGAGGCCGGCTGCCAGGGCACGCTGCGGGTCCGGTTGAGCACGGCCGGGGTGCGGGCGCATTCGGCACGGTCCTGGCTCGGTGACAATGCGGTCCACCGGCTGGCCCCCGCCCTGACCCGGCTGTCGGAGTACCGGGCACGTGAGGTCGATATCGACGGCTGCCTCTACCGGGAAGGGCTGTCGGCGGTGCGTATCGAGGGCGGGGTCGCCGGCAATGTGGTGCCGGATGCGGCCGCCGTGGAAGTGAACTTCCGGTTCGCCCCCGACCGCATGGTCGAGCAGGCCACCGAACACGTCCGGGAGGTCTTCGCCGGCCTGGAACTGGAGTTCACGGTGACCGACGCGGCGCCCGGCGCGCTGCCGGGGCTCACCGCCCCCGCGGCGAAGGGGCTCGCCGACGTGGTCCGGGCACACGGTTCGGCCGGGATCCGTGCCAAGTACGGCTGGACCGATGTCTCCCGGTTCGCCGCCCGCGGGATACCGGCGGTGAACTTCGGCCCCGGCGACCCCAACCTCGCACATAAACGCGACGAGCACGTCCCGCTGGCCCAGATCACCGCCGTCACCGAGATGCTGCGCGCCTACCTGGAAGGGAACCAGTGAATCCACGACCGTTCGCGCTCTGCGTGTACTGCTCCGCGAGCACCACCGACTCCGGCCATCTGACTCTCGCAGCCCGGGTGGGTACCGAGATAGCGCGGCGTGGCTGGCAGCTGGTCTCCGGCGGCGGGCATGTCTCGATGATGGGCGCGGTGGCGACCGCGGCCCGTGCCGGCGGTGCCAACACCATCGGCGTCATACCGAAACATCTGGTGCACCGTGAGGTCGCCGATGTCGACGCCGACGAGCTGGTGGTCACCGACACCATGCGCCAGCGCAAACAGGTGATGGAGGACCGCGCCGACGCTTTCCTCACTCTTCCCGGCGGTATCGGCACGCTGGAGGAGTTCTTCGAGGCCTGGACCGGCGGCTACCTGGGCCAGCACACCAAACCCATGGCGATACTCGACCCCGGCGGCCACTACACGGGCCTGTTCACCTGGCTCACCGAACTCCACGACCGCGGCTTCGTACCGCAACAGGCTCTCGATCTCATCACCGTTACCCCGGACCTGGACGAGGCCTTTGCCGCGCTGAACCCCGAGCCACCTCAGGACGCGGTACTACGGGCAATCTGACGGAAGACTCCCGGCGGGCAGGCGGCCGGCCGAGTTCTATCTCGGAGCAGGGCATTTCGGCGGTCTCACTCCACGCCGAACGGAGCCGGCCCAGCGGCGGCGCCGAGTACAGCGAGGCCATCGAAGGACGCGTTATGGGCCGAAACCAGCGCGCCGCAGGCGCGCAAATAGACTCAGCTCATGTTCGATCCAGTCCGTCCGGCGCCGACATTGTGCGGCCGGGCGGTGGCAACGGACCGTGCGCTGGTCATGGCCATTGTGAATCGGACCCCGGATTCCTTCTACGACCGGGGCGCCACCTTCGGTGACAGTGCTGCGCTGGCAGCGGTGGACCGGGCCGTGGGCGAAGGCGCCGATCTCGTCGATATCGGTGGGGTGAAGGCGGGGCCGGGAGAGACGGTGGACGCCGCGGAGGAAACTCGGCGCGTGGTGCCGTTCGTCGCCGCGATCCGTGCGAAATATCCCGAGCTGCTGATCAGCGTCGATACCTGGCGTTCGGAGGTCGCGCGGGCCGCGGTGGCCGAAGGCGCCGACCTGATCAACGACACCTGGGCGGGGGCCGATCCGGACCTGGTGCCGGTGGCCGCGGCGACCGGAGCCGGGATCGTCTGCAGTCATACCGGCGGCGCCGTCCCGCGCACCCGCCCGCATCGGGTTCGTTACCCCGATGTGGTGGCCGAAGTGACCGATACCGTCGTGCGTGCCGCGGAGGCAGCGGTGGCCGCGGGCGTACGCAGGGACTCTGTGCTCATCGACCCGACCCACGACTTCGGCAAGAACACCTACCACGGGCTCGCACTGTTGCGCGCAGCGGACGTTCTTGTAAAAACCGGGTGGCCCGTCTTGATGGCGCTGAGCAACAAGGATTTCATCGGAGAGACATTAGGTGTCGGACTTTCCGAACGGCTGGAGGGCACATTGGCAGCAACTGCATGGGCCGCCGCGGCCGGTGCCCGCGTATTCCGGGTGCACGAGGTCGCCGCGACCCGGCATGTGGTCGACATGATTGCCGCGATCCAGGGTATCCGGCCCCCGGTACGAACTCTGCGAGGTCTCGTATGAAACTCTCACATCACGAGCCCGGCTGGGCCACGACGAATACCTGGGACACACCCGAGTGGGCGGTGAGCGATCTGATCGCCGCCAAGGCCGGACGTACCGTATCGGTGGTGCTGCCGGCGTTGAACGAGCAGGACACGGTCGCCGACGTGGTGGCCAGTATCCGACCGCTGCTGGGCAGCCTCGTGGACGAGCTGGTGGTCCTCGATTCGGGTTCGACGGACGCGACCGCCGAACGCGCCCGCGCGGCCGGCGCCGACGTGGTCAGCCGGGAGCAGGCCGTACCCGAACTCGAACCCGTACCCGGCAAAGGCGAAGTTCTGTGGCGTTCGCTGGCGGTGACCAGCGGCGATCTGGTGGCCTTCGTCGACTCCGACCTGATCGACCCCGATCCGGCCTTCGTGCCGAAACTGCTCGGCCCCCTGCTGACCACCCCGGACCTGCACCTGGTGAAGGCCTACTACCGGCGCCCACTGCGCCACGGCGGTGAGGTGGACGCGCACGGCGGCGGGCGGGTCACCGAACTCGTGGCGCGGCCGCTGCTCGCCGCGCTGCGGCCCGGGTTGACACCGGTCCTGCAACCGCTCGGCGGCGAATACGCGGGCACCCGGGAGCTGCTCACCGCGGTACCGTTCGCGCCCGGGTACGGAGTCGAGATCGGGTTGCTGCTCGATACCTACGACCGTTTGGGCCTGCCCGCCATCGGCCAGGTCAATCTCGGGGTACGGACCCACCGCAACCGCCCCTTGGCCGACCTCGGGGTGATGAGCCGGCAGATTTTGGGCACCGTCCTGGCCCGCAGCGGGGTACCGGATTCAGGCGCGGCACTGACCCAGTTCCCGCTGATCGGCAACGAGTTCACTCCGCACAGCACCGCCGTGGACCTGGTCGACCGGCCACCAATGAACACGATCCGGCCGGACGTGGCCGCCGCCTGAGCCGTGGGCCGGGTTTCTCGCCGGCGGCGGTGATGGCGCGCAGGTGCGCTGCAGACGGTCGCGAGCAACGGCCAGGCACGCACCGGGATGTCGCTCCCCCCGTATCGGCGTCGAAGAATCCGCGGCGGTTGTCCGCCGCCGGCATCCGAACCACGGACCGCGTGGGTAGGTCGGTTATGAGCGGCTGCCGCTCAGCTGCACAGCCGACCGACGAGTTCTGAACGCAACCGCAGCCTTCTCGGGACGGCCGTGGTGCTGATCCCGGTGGCGAACCGGGCCGATCGGCGAACTTCCCGGCACACCGCGAGAGAATCCGTTTCAGCGTCCACAGGTCGGCCAGATCGTCCGGCCGAGGTGTCGTATCGCATGGTTCGCCTATGAGGGCTGGTCGTCCGTGGACTTCTTTGTCCCGGGGTCCGGGGCGTCGGGGGCGGGCTCCGCAACATCCTGCTCGGGCGCGGGCTCATCCTGACCCGCCTTACCCGAGGACTCGCCCGCGGTCGTCGTTTCGGCGGTGGTCTCCGTGATGTCTCCGCCGGTCCCGGTTTCCGGGGTCGTTCCGGCTTCGGGACCCGCGGCGGGCGCAGTCTCCGGCTCGGTCCGGGCCACCCTATCGGTGCCGGTTGCCTCGGGCGGCTCACTGCCGCCGGTGGTCGACGTGGATTCGGGTGCCGTCCCGGATCCAGCCGTAGGCGATCCTCCGGACGTGCCCTCGGCGGCCGACGTGGCAGGAGCGGCGGGCGAGGGTGCGGTACCGGACTCCGATGCAGTAGCGGCCTGTGCTGTGGTGGTCGGTGCGATACCGCCGTCCGTTCGGTCGGCGGATTTCGTGGCTTCTTCCGGCTCGTCGTGTTCGTGTTCCAGCCGGGCCTGGAGTTCGGCGACCGTGACGTATTCGGTCTCCGCGGGGCCCGGATTTCGCAACCACAGGATCACCGAGACCAGTAGTCCGGCAACGACCAGAACCACCGCCACGATGATCAACGCGTCCACCTGCGCCTCCATGAATTACCTTGCCGGAGCCGGACAACGCCGGGGGACAATGCGCACCTTCCGATGCGAGGCTGTTGCACCGTTGCCCGACATTGCGCCGAATTCGGCAGAATGCGGGCGGTGAGCCGTATGACCCCAGCGTCAGCGCCAGCGTAGCAATAGCTTTGACAAGCCAATATTCGTTGTCGCTATCGACCATTCCGGGCGTGTCGGGAATTATCGTCCGGGCGTGAATTCACCGCGCCCGGCGAAAGCCGCGGGGCGCGGTGTTCAATGGCGCTGGAATACCGCGGTGAGCGGTATCGCCGGTACCGGGTTCAGCGGCGCTGGCGCACCGGCCGCATCCGCGAATCCACCGGGTCGTGCAGGTAGACCGGTGTCAGCAGATCCGCGTCCACCGGTTCCCCGGTCCCGCGTTCGTAACGCACCCCGATCAGCACCGAGAACCGGCGATTGGCCGCCCGCTCGTGCAGCGTCGCCAGCCGGGTGGCCAGCAGCCGGACCGCGCCGAGCGACCCGGGCGGGTGCAGGCCGTCGATCACCAGGACCGTGCCCCGGCCGTCGGGCCGCGGTAGGCGGGCCAGGTAGGCGATATCGTGCGGGTCCGGACTGGCCGGCCGGTAGATACGGCGGGCGGCTCGATCTTCGATACCGCGCCGCCCGTCGCCGGGCCGGGCCACCGCCCGCCGTAGCCGCGGATCGCCGGCGATGAGCTGGCGCAGGCTGGGCGAGAGTTCCGGGCCGCTGAGCACGATGAGACCGTCGCGTAGGAGGTTCACCGGGCGTCCGGGCGCGAACGGTTCGATGGTCACCCCGAAACCCAGCTCCTCGAGCTGTTCGGCGAGCCGCGGCGCGGCTGCCGGATCCGGCGCGCCCATCAGCCTGCCCGCGCGCGTATCCGGGACCAGCAGCGTGAGCGGGCCGTGGCCGAAGAACAATCCCTCCGGCGCCGGACCCTGGGTACTCACCTGATGTATCCGGGCGCGGGAAAGACCCGCGGCGGCACCTATTCTGGCGAAAGTCCACCCTTCGGCGTGCAACTCCCGGATTACCGCACGTCGAATTCGAGTGAGCTCGTTGATGGTTTGCTGAGCCGCTGCGACACCCTCCGTTGCGGCCTTGAGTCGCTCGACTTTGTCCTCGATCGCGAATATTCGCGCCACGTCATCGGCCGACATGTGCGAAGTGTAGACATCAGGCCCCTGAACGGCGTCTAGAGCAGTTGACGATCAGGTGGCGTCGGTGTCGATCGGCGGACGCTCATTGTGTCCGAGTGGTTTATCCTGTTGCGCCCGCGGGTAATCTGGCATCCCGCTGGCGGCACCGAGAATATTCTTGCTGTCCGGCAGGGAACCGTCGAGATCCTTGAAAAGGGAATCGTCGCCGTTCAGAAGATGTTTGGTCACCACCGACCGCGGAGACATCCCACGTAATTCCTGGAGATCGGCAATCGGTTTTCGCAGTTCGTCGAATTCCGGCCCGAGCTCGGAGCGCAATTGCGACGTCGCGCCGGTCGCGTAATCACGGACCTGGCGCAATGTGCGCGCAGTCCACCGCGCGGCGCCGGGTAACCGTTCCGGGCCGAGGATTACGAGGGCGGCGACGAGTAGGACGAGCATCTCGCCCCACCCGATACTGCTGAACACCCCCTCAGGTTACCCGGCGCCACGGGCGATGGATCAGTCGGAGGCGAGCGTCACGGGAATGTCCACCTGCCGGCCTTCCCGGATGAGCTGGACGTTCACCGTCTGGCCGATATCGTTGCTCTGCACCGCCACGACCAGTTCGTCCGGGTTGGTGACCTCCCGGTCGCCCACGCGCACGATCACATCGCCCTCGACGATCCCGGCGTTCGCCGCCGGGCTACCCGGCTGCACATCGGCGACTTCCGCACCGCTCATGACCTCGTTGGCGACCGTTTTCTGGCGGGCGCTCACCCCGATCACCGGGTGGTGGATCGAGCCGTCGCGGATGAGGGTCTGTGCGACCTCGGTCATCTGGTCGACGGGGATCGCGAAGCCGAGCCCGACCGAACCGCCGCTCTCGCTGCGGATCGCGGTGTTGATACCGATCACCCGGCCGTCCGCGTCCACCAGCGCGCCACCGGAGTTACCGGGGTTGATGGAAGCGTCGGTCTGCACCGCGTCGATCACGGCCTTGGTATCGCTGCCTTCGCCCTCCAATTTCACGGGGCGATGCAGGGCGCTGACGATGCCGGAAGTGACGGTCTTGCTGAGGCCCAGGGGCGAACCGATGGCCAGAACCGCGTCACCGACTTGGACATCGCCGGATTTGCCCAACTCGGCAACAGTGAGATTTTTCACATCTACCTTGAGGACCGCGAGATCGCTCTTCGGGTCCCGGCCGACGATATTGGCCGGTGTGCGGGTGCCGTCGGAGAACGTGATCTGGATCCGGGCGCGGCCGGACGTATCCTGTGCCGCCATCGAGACCACGTGATTGTTGGTGACGATATAGCCGTTGCCGTCGATGACGACGCCGGATCCGGTGGCGCCGTTCTCGCCGACGGTGGTGCGGATGGAGACCACCGAGGGCAGGACCGCATCGGCGACCTGCGCGATCGGCCCGTGCGGCTGCTCACTGTCGCTCTGTTCGAGGCTGACCTTGCGTGAGGTCAGGGTGGAGGCGGTCTCCGCGGTCAACCGGCCCACGAGGCCGCCGACCAGGCCTATCACCAGCGCGATCGCGGCCAGTATCAGCAGTGCGCGCGGTGCCACCCGGGAGCCGAACAGAATCTGCCGGGCCGAAAGCTTCTCTGCCTGCGGCATTTCCCGGGCGGTCGGTGCCGGGAAAGCGGGGGCGCCCAGCCGGGCCGGTGCGTCGGGATCGCGCCAAGGGTCCGCCGGGCCCGCTACCGGAGGTGTTTCCGTGCTCGCGTCCGGATCGCGCTGGAGCAGCTCGGTGGAACCGGGTGGGCGGCCGAACGCCTCTTCCAGCACCGCCGCCGGAGGGCCCTTGGGTGCAGCCGGGACCTGCTCGGCGCCACTGCGGTCGGTACGCGGGGCGAACGAACCGGACTGCCCGGCCGGTCGGCGGAAGGCATACGCGGTATGTGAGTCCACATGGGGCCGGTAGACCGGGCGCGGTGCCAGCACCGGCGCCCCGGGCGGGCGCAGCGTGCCGTTATCGGCCGTCGTGCCGTTTTCGTCCGCCGAATCAGGAGTATCGGCAGGGGAATTGTGCGTCGATTCGGAACTCACGCGGCAAACTCTACTTGCGCCACCACGTCGACCACCGGAAGCTGTCGAAGGTCGCGGAAAAGGACTGACCAGTAAATCCGAATACCGCCTCGTTGCGTGGATTTGCGGGGGAATTGGTGGGAGGTTCGGCGAGCGGAATACGCGACAGACTGTCGTGCAGCCCGGTGGGAATCGACACCTGAGTGGCCCGGCGTAGTGCGATCCGGGCCTGCTGCTGCGCCTCCACTTCGGCCGCGCATTCCGGGCATACCGAGAGATGCTGCGCCGCACGCAGGTACGGATTCATCCGCAGTTCACCATCGACATAGGCGGCGACCGCCTCGCTCGCCAGATGTTCGGTGGAGTGGAACTCTGCGGGACGACGACCGGGCGTACTGGAGTCGCCACTCATTCGCTGTCCATCCTTCCCAACCGACATCGCTGACCGCCGGGATCCGGCAGCACGGTCGCCGGATCACCCGAAGCTCGCCTCGGCGTCGGCACCGAGGCTTGCCCCGATGTCTTACGCGAGGCTCGCCTCTTGTTCTACGTGAGGCTCGCCTCTGTAGTTCTACGCGAGGCTCGCCTCGGCGGCGAAACGCTCCTGCACTCCATTATGCGCAAGATACTCCCGCAGTGCCTGCCGGCCGCGATGAATACGGCTGCGGACGGTACCCAGCTTCACTCCGAGGGTAGCGCCGATCTCCTCGTAGGAAAGGCCTTCGATATCGCAGAGCACGACCGCGGCCCGGAACTCCGGGGCCAGTGAATCCAGCGCGGACTGCAGGTCGGGATCGAGCCGGGCGTCGTGGAACACCTGCTCCGGGCCGGGGCCCTCGGCGGGTACCCGGTCGTAGTCCTCGGGCAGTGCTTCCATGCGGATCCGGCTACGCCGGCGGACCATATCCAGGAAGAGGTTGGTGGTGATGCGGTGCAGCCAGCCTTCGAACGTGCCGGGCTGGTAGCTGGACAGCGAGCGGAACACCCGGATGAACGTCTCCTGGGTGAGGTCCTCGGCGTCCTGTGCGTCACCGGAGAGGCGATAGGCCAGCCGGTACACCCGGTCGGCATGTTCGCGGACCAGCTCGTCCCAGGTGGGCATCACCGTCCGATCGCCGGTGGCGTCGAAGGCGGCGGTGCCGGTGAGGGGAAGTTCGTCGAGTTCCCCGGTCTCCGCGGATACGGCGGCGTAGTCCTCGGCGCTGTCGTCGGTAGTGGACATATCGGGCACCTCCATCAGGGCGTCCGGCGAAGCAGGGTGATCTGTCACCAGGTCTCGGTGTGCGGCTACCTCACGTTCGGGCCCCGGAAACGGGGCCGGGCCGAATTCGTCCCCGCCGGGCAGGGTGTACCCGGCAGCTGCTGCGGGGGTGCCGGCCGGGGAAAGCTCGGGCAAGGTGGCGGACTCGCGTGCCGCATCGACCATGTGGATGGTGACGACCTCCTTGATCGGGACCGAGGCGTAGGCTCGGAAGAGTGGCCCGGTTCACGGGCCACCTTCACCGGTTACAACAGTCGGGTAGTACTCCGTTGTTCCCGGCCGCCGCGTTCGGTCGGCTGGTCTTGCGTGGGGCCTACTCTTCCCTGTCCCGGTGTGGGACGGGTGTGGGTATCCTGAGGGACACCTGAGAATGTTGCGACCAGCTTCGCCGGGTTTGGCATAGCCTCGAGTGCGTGGCATCGAACCTGGAGCGAAATCTCGCCTACGTCGAAGAATCCGTCGTGGAGGACGAGGTACTCATCAGCGCCCGTGAGCGGGCCACCGAACTCGGTGCGGCCCCGGTGCCGCCTTCGGTCGGCGCACTCCTCAGTATGTACGCGCAGTTGCTGGACGCGCGGGCGGTGGTAGAGGTCGGGACCGGTGCCGGGGTCAGCGGGCTATGGCTGCTCGACGGTATGCGCGAGGACGGCACCCTGACCACCATCGATCCCGAACCCGAGCATCAGCGGGCCGCCAAGGAATCGTTCCGGGCGGCGGAGATTCCCCTCGCGCGAACCCGCCTGATCAACGGCCGCGCGCTGGATGTGCTACCCCGGCTCGCAGACGGCGCCTACGACCTGGTCTTCGTGGACGGCGCGCCGATCGAGCACCCGCAGTACATCGCGGAGGCGGTCCGGCTGTTGCGGCCAGGGGGTGCGGTGCTGTTGCACAATGCGCTACTCGGTGGGCGGGTCCCGGATACGGCGCATCGGGATGCCGCCACGCAGGCGGTACGTTCGGCGACCCGGTTCATCGCCGAGGATCCGGGATTGACCAGCGTGCTCATCCCGCTGGGCGACGGGTTGCTCTGCGCGTCCAAAGGATAAGCGCCTCGCCGGCTGCTCTCCCGCTGCGATCACCGCACTCGAGGTGTTACTTGCATCGCTCGGAGGGGGCGGCTGCCGGATTCACACCGGCCTGTGGGCCGATGCGCCCCCGGGCGAGTCCGTGCTGCGAGATCGTGGCGTACGGGTTGTAGCGGGTTCGTGGAACGGGGGCGGCGAACCGCGCTGCGGGGGTCCGGCGCAGGCTGATACAGCCGTCGGTCGGTGGAGAGCTGTGCCGAAGGTGCTGCGCGAACGGTGATCGGCGTGACGGGTTGTGCGGAGCGATCGCTGGAATCGCCACTCCGTTTGCGGGCCGGGTGCTGCAGTGCGCCGTCATCGGCCGTTGCGTTTCGGGCGGTTGACAGCGCGGCCTGCCTGCCAGGTCTGTGCCGGTTTCCGAGGGTGCTGTCACTCTCCTGTAGTCGCAGGTGGGCGCGGTTTCGGTGTTGCGGGGGTCGGTTCGCGGAGCTTCCCCGCCGGCGGGGGAACTGTTTCTTGACGGAATCTCTACGGCCACACCTCTTGCGTCTTGATTGAACGAGTGTTTAACGTATTGAACATGCGTTCAAGCGATGATCTGACCACCCGGGCACGTATCCGTGACGCGGCCATCGCGCTGTTCGGCGAACAGGGCTTCGGCGTCGGAGTGCGGGCCATCGCGAAGGCCGCAGCAGTATCGCCCGGGCTGGTGAACCACCATTTCGGGTCCAAGGACGGATTGCGTCGTGAATGCGACGACTATGTGCGGGGAGTGATCCGTGAAACGAAGATGAACTTCATGAACCGGCCGTCGGCCGGGAACATGCTGCAGCAAATGGCCGAGATCGAGGAGTTCGCCCCGGTCATCGCCTATTTGATGCGCAGCTTTCAGGCCGGTGGGGACCTGGCCGGCACGTTGTTCGAGCATATGGTCGCCGACGTCGAGCAGTACCTGGAGGCCGGTATCGCTTCCGGTGCGCTGCGCAAACCGCGGGATATGAAGGCGATGGCGCGCTATCTGGCCACGACCAACGGCGGCGGCATGCTGCTGTTCCTGCAGACGCATTCCCCGCCGGACGGCGTGATCGACTACCGCCGGGCACTCCGCGAGTACGCCGACCAGATGATGCTGCCCGCCCTCGAGATCTACACCGAGGGCCTGCTCACCGACTCCTCGATGGTGGAGGCGTTGCGCGCGGCGGGGCCGGGGGCCGCAGCCGAGCCGGCAACTGAATCCCCGGGGGAGGCAACCCGCGCTCCGGCGGGAGATCCGGACACCGCTGCGGACGATTCGGCTCCTGCTCCGGTGGCAACAGCGGCCGACGCACCGCATGACTAGACGCGACCGGAGCCCGGCGTAAGCGCCATAGGCCATCGGCCGCCGATCGGCCGGAGGGGTCGGCACGACCCGACTCCGGCGTATCGCACAGCGACCGGCCGTCCGGCGCGCGTGCACAACTTTTCGAGCTTTCTACTCCGAATGTCAACAAGGAGAGTCGATGATTTCGGCAATCGAGATCCGGGATCTGCACAAACACTTCGGCCCCGTCCGGGCACTCGACGGACTGAATCTGCAGGTGTCCGAGGGCGAAGTCCACGGTTTCCTCGGGCCCAACGGCGCCGGGAAATCCACAACCATCCGGATCCTGCTGGGACTGCTGGCCCGGACCAGCGGCGAAGTGCGGATGCTGGACCGCGACCCCTGGACGGACGCGGTATCGCTGCACCGCGAAATCGCCTATGTTCCAGGTGATGTGACCCTGTGGCCGTCGCTGAGCGGTGGCGAGACCATCGACCTGCTCGCGTCGATGCGCGGTGGCCTCGATACCTCGCGGCGGGCCGAGCTGATCGAACGGTTCGAGCTCGACCCCCGCAAGAAGGCGCGCACGTATTCCAAGGGCAACCGGCAGAAGGTGGCGCTGATCTCCGCGTTCTCCTCGCACGCTCGGTTGCTGCTGCTGGACGAGCCCACCTCCGGCCTGGACCCGCTGATGGAGCAGGTGTTCCGCGAATGCGTCGCCGAGGCGGCCGGACGCGGTGCCACCGTACTGCTGTCCAGCCACATCCTGTCCGAGGTGGAAGCCCTGTGTGAGCGGGTCACCATCATCCGGTCCGGGCGCACGGTGGAAAGCGGCACGCTGGACTCCATGCGGCATCTGAGCCGTACCTCCATCACCGCGGAGCTGACCGGCGATCCCGGCGATATCGCGGCGCTACCGGGTGTGGCGGATGTGAGCCTGGAGGATCACACCCTGCGCTGCCAGGTCGACGGCGACAATCTCGCCGAACTGATCCGGGTCCTCGGCGATACCGGTGTGCGCAGCCTGATCAGCCGGCCGCCGACGCTCGAGGAGCTGTTCATGCGGCACTACTCGGTGAACGGCCGGGAATCCGGCGAATTGCAGGAGGTACGGAAATGACCACGGCGGTGGCCGGTGCCCGGCCGGGAATGTTCGATACGACATCCGCGGGCACCGAATTCACCGGCACCCTCCGGCTGCTACGGCTCTACCTGCGGCGCGACCGGATCGTCGCACCGCTGTGGATACTGCTGCTGTCGGTGCCCCTGGGCTCGGTGTATGTGGCCAGTATCGAATCGGTGTATCCGACCGCGGCCGATCGCGCCTCGTTCGCGGCCACGATTCTGGCCAGTCCGGCGCAGCTGGCGATGTACGGGCCCGTCTACGACACTTCCATCGGTGCCGTGGGGATCTGGAAAGCCGGGATGTTCCACACCCTGATCGCCGTGGCCACCATCCTCACGGTGATCCGGCATACCAGGGCGGAAGAGGAATCCGGCCGCACCGAAGTGCTGGCCTCCACCTCCGTCGGCCGGTACGCGAGCCTGACGGCCGCACTACTGCTGGCCCTCGGTGGTGCCTTGCTGGCCGGTCTCATCGGTGCGTTGAGCCTGACAGCGACGGGAGTTCCGGCCGCCGGCTCGCTGGCCTTCGGGCTCGCGCTCGCCGGGTCGGGCATGGTGTTCGCGGCGGTCGCCGCGGTCACCGCACAGGTCTGTTCGGGCGCCCGGCTCGCCCGCGGGCTGGCGTTCGCGACGCTCGCCGTGACGTTCACACTGCGCGCCGTGGGTGACGCGCAGGCCGGCGCGGGGCCGGTCAACCCGCTGACGTGGCTCTCGCCGCAGGGCTGGTCGCTGCAGGTCCGGCCGTATGCGGGCGATCGCTGGTGGGTGCTGCTACTGCACCTGGCGCTGCTCACAGTGACGGTCGCGGTGGCCTTCGCCCTGCTGCGCCGCCGCGATGTCGGCGCCGGTCTGCTCACCGAACGGCTCGGGCCCGCGGCCGCCGGTCCCGCCCTGACCGGCCCGTTCGGCCTGGCGGTCCGGTTGCAGCGCGGCGCCCTCCTCGGGTGGGGTATCGGGGTCGGGCTCTACGGCCTGGTGATCGGGAGCGTCGTCAACGGTATCGGCGACAGTTTCGGCAGCAATGAAACGCTGCGCGATCTGATCACCAGGATGGGCGGTACCGATTCGCTGGAGGATTCGTTCGTCAGCTACGCGTTCACCATGCTGGGGATCGCCGGCGCGGCCTATGCGATCTCGGCTGCGCTGCGGATGTTCGCCGAGGAGAACGGCCACCATGCCGAATCGGTGCTCAGCGGCGCCGTCGGCCGGATCCGCTGGGTGGCCTCACATCTGGTGTTCGCCCTCGGCGGCCCGGTGGTGATCATGCTGGCCGCCGGTCTGCTGGGCGGCCTCGCCTACGGGATCGCGGCCGGTGATATCGGCGCCACACTGCCCGGAATGCTGGCGGCGGCCCTGGTGCAGTTGCCCGCGATCTGGTTCTTCGCGGGGGTGACGGTCGCGCTGTTCGGACTGGTACCGCGCTGGACTCCGGTGGCGTGGGGGCTGCTGACCGCCGCGATCGCGGTCTTCCTGCTCGGTTCCATCTCCGGTGCCCCGCAGTGGTTGCGGAATCTGGAGCCGTTCAGTCACGCACCGAAAGTGCCGGGCACGGAGTACAGCGTGACTCCCACGCTCCTTGTCACGGCGGTCGCCGCGCTGCTGCTGGTCGCAGGATCGGCCGGTATGCGCGGCCGGGACGTGCGCTGAGCACTGTGCGAGGATCGCGGCCGTGGCGGCCGGGCCGAAACCCCCGGGGGGCCGGCGGGTGGGGGGGGGTGGGGGGGTTTCTCTGTGGGCTCGTCGGGGGCCGGTCCCGGGGCCAAACCCCCCCGTTTCCCCGGCCGGTTTGGGGGCGTTCGGGCCCCGGCGCACCTAACGCACAGGGCTATCGGG
>NZ_JARWNW010000274.1 GCF_029868325.1 Nocardia carnea | reverse complement strand
TACGCCCGCGACCTGGCCGGCACCGTAGTGCTGGTGGGCGCCGGTGTGATCCACCCGCCCGCGGGGCCGGGGGGGCCCCCCCCCCCCCCCCCCGGCGCCCCCCCCCCCCCCCCCCCCCCCCCCGGGGGGGGGGGTGCCCCGCCCCCCCCCGGCCCGGTATCGTTTCGCCTCAGGCCGATGTCCTGGGATTTTCCCGACCCATTGTGCGGCACGGTCGCCGATGGTCGATTATCTACGGCATGCCGGAACAAAACGCTGCTGTTCTCGCCCTGCACTGGCAGGTGAATGTCATTCGGCCGGAAGGCTTCTTCGGTCCGATGCTCGCCGAACCGGTGGCCGCCAGCGGAGTGGTGCAACGCGCCGCCGACTTCCACAAACAGGCTGTGGAGCTGGGGTTGCCGATCGTCTTCACCCGGTTCACCGTCCCCGAGGACGAGGGCCGGCTGGTGCGCAACACCGGTTTCATGGAATCGGTCGGTGCGGCGCAGCACGAGTTCCGGCCGGATGCCACGGGCAGCCGGCTGATCGAGGAGATGGCCGATCAGGCCGACCATATCGTCGACAACCAGAAGCTTTCGGGCCTGGCCGGTAACGACCTCCCGCGCTGGCTGGTGGAAAACGATATCGACACCCTGTTCCTCACCGGTGTCGCAACCAACCTCACGGTCGAGCAGACCGCGCGCCACGGCACCGACCTCGGCTTCACCGTCTACACGGTCGCGGATTGTGTAACCGCGGCCGACCCCCAGGTACACACCGCCTCGCTGTCCAATATCGCACTGGTCAGCGCAGGTCTGCGCACCACCGCAGACGCCTTCGACCGGTTGTAGGCGCCCGTTTCAGATCATGTTCTTATCGGTCATCCAGCGCATCACCTGCCAGCCGCAGAAAACCGGGATCCAGCAGGTGAGCACCCGGTAGAGCAGTACCGAGGGCACCGCGACCTCGGCCGGTAGGCCGAACGCGGCCAGACCACCGATCAGCGCGGCCTCGACCGCGCCGACACCACCCGGTGTGGGCGCGGCTGAGGCCAGGGTTCCGCCGATCATCGTCACGATGGTGACGGTGACGAATGTGGTGCCGCCACCGAACGCCTGCACGCTCGCCCACAGCGCCAGGGCCTGCCCCAGGGTCAGGGCCGCACAGCCGAGCACGATGACCGCGCAGCGTTTCGGGTCGCGGGCCAGCCGGGCCAGCTCTCCGACCACCTCCTGTAGCTGCGGCAGGACCGAAGTGTTGAGCCAGCGGCGCAGTTTCGGCACGAACATGAATGTGCCGATGATCCCGACCCCCACGCCGCCGATCAGGTACAGCACGGTGGGGGAGGGCACGAAATGCGAGAGGTCCGCCGTGGTTCCGGCCGCCACACTGAACAGCACCAGCAGCCCGATATGGGTCGATACCTGGACGGCCTGCTGTAACGCGACCGCCGCGGTGGCCCGCACCGCCCCGACCCCGCCCTTCTGCAGGAATCGCACACTCAGTGCCAAACCGCCGACACGGGCCGGTGTGGTGGTGGCGGCGAATGTGTTCGCGATCTGCATGAGTACCAGTGGCCAGTACTTCACGATGCCCGAGGCGCAGGCCCACAGCGCGGCCGCCGTACCGAGATAGGTCAGCGACGACAGCGCCAGACCGGCCAGTGCCCACCACCAGTTGGCCTCCCGGAGCTGAGTGAAGAAGGTCGGTACCGCGCTGATGAACGGGTAGGCGACATACACCAGGCCGATCAGCAGCACCAGCTGGAGCAGGCTCTTGCGATTGAACCGGGTGATCTGCTCGGCCTCGATCCGATCCTGGCCGGTTTGCGTCCGCACTTCGTCGCGGGCCGCGGTCACCACCGATTTCCATTCGGGAATGGAGGCCCGGATACCGCGCGGCATGGCGAATTTGGTGAGGCGGCGCGAGGCGGTGAGCACGGTCTGTTCGCCGAGGACCTCGATCGCCGACCGCACCGCGGCTTCCGAACCGAACACCGCGGTCATCGAGACGAGCAGCTGGGCGATATCGGATTGCAGCTGGGCATCGGAGGCACACAGTTCGGCCGCTGTGAAACCACCGAAGACCGCGCCATGCTCGCCCATCCGTATCTCCGCGGGCCGCAGCTCCCCGTGTGCGATCCCGCGTTCACGCAGAACCGTGAGTGCCCGCCAGACCGCGTCCAGTGCGGCGGTATCGGCGGGATCCTGTTCGATCGAGCGACCGGCGGGCAGGGTATGGGCGTACAGCATCCAGCCGCGGGGCAGCCCCGCCACCGTCACCGGCCGATGCGCGGCCACCCCCAGTTCGTCCAGCGCGATCGCCATCAGGGCCCGGTGCTCCACGGCGCGATGCATGGAACCGTGCAGGGGCGCGGTCTCGCTGGAGCGGAAGGTGAGCCGCCGCCACAGCTGGCGCACCGCGCTGAGCGTGCGCTGGTTCTTTCCGTACAGTTCGACCACCAGCGCCCGCTCGCGCTCTTCGATCGTCGCCGACAGCATGAGCGCGCCGGGGCCGGCCGGGCGGACAACGGTGAGCCGGTTGACGGTGTAGCCGCGTTGGGCCAGCTGGCGGACCGCCGCCTCCAGCGGGACCTCCAGCGCCGGGGTCCCGACCAGCAATACGATCACCGCGCCCACCAGCCAGCCGACGGCCAGGCCGAACATGGCGCGTGCCGGGACGACGGTGCTGACCACCAGATGCATCGGCGCGAAGGCCAGGATCAGCGCCCACAGCCAGCGGCGGGGTCGTACCGGCAGCCATGGACTGGACACCGTGAGCACGGCGGCGAGCATGGCAATCCAGCGCGGGTCGTCGAGAAACTGCTGGAGGAAGGTTTTGTCGGCCAGATTCTCCGGCACCTGCAGATGCCACTGCGGAGCCGATAAACCGTTCGGCGTGATCGACAGCAGCAGCCCGGCCACCAGACCGGCGGTGGCGTATCCGGTGAGCAGTTTCCATTGCCCGCCCCACACCAGCTCCACCAGGATCGCGAAGGGCAGGATCAGGATGGCGATCCCGTACAGCAGGTAGACCAGATTCGACTGGTCCGGGTTCAGGAATCCGACGATATTGGAGACGGAACGTTCGAGCGCCAGCCATTCGGGCCGGGTGATCAGCGATCCGGCGACCACCACGGCCACCCCGGCGATCGCGAAGACGACACGCAGGATATCGCTGGTCCGCCTGGTGAGCGGTTGTAGCAGGTTGCCCGTTACCGGGATCTCCCGCCCATCGACTCGCATGTCGTATCGGTACTTTCGGATCGAGGTGAAGCCGGTCGGCCGCCCGCACACACCAGATCGTGAGTATGCAGGAGGCCGAGCCGGACGATACACACCAACACGCTGCCAGAATCTGTCGGTGAGCAATGATCTGCGCATCTGTTTCGTAGGAGATTCCTTCGTCGCCGGAGTGGGGGACCCCGAAGCGCTGGGCTGGAGCGGGCGGCTGACGGTCGACGCGCACGGCGCCGGCGTCGCGCCCACCGCCTACAACCTCGGCGTCCGCCGGCAGACCTCGACCGATATCGCCGGGCGCTGGCAGGCGGAATGCCGGCAGCGGCTGCCCCGCGAGGCCCAGGGGCGCGTGGTGTTCTCGTTCGGGGTCAACGACACCATGCTGATCGACGGCCGGACCAGAGTGGCCGCCGACACCTCGGTGGCGAATCTGCGCGCGATGCTTGCGGGCACGCACACCGCATCGTGGCCTGTTCTCATGGTGGGCCCGCCGCCGGTGGACGATGCGGAGCACAACCTCCGCACCGCCGATCTCGACGAACGCTTCGGGCAGGTCTGCGCCGAGCGCGGGGTCCCCTATGTCAGCAGTTGTCACCGTCTGGCGGCGGATACGGTCTGGATGGACCAGGTGCGGGCCGGCGACGGGGCACACCCGGGGGCGGCCGGATACGCCGCCTTCGCACAACTGCTGCTGCCCGCATGGCGCGAATGGCTGGGGTACGCCACGACTCAGCTCGCGGTTACGCCCGAAATGAAACCGCGCCGCACCGGGGCGAAGACCTCCCCGAGTTCGGGCACCGACCGCACCAGCTCGGCGCCGTAATCGCATTCGCATTCCAGCTGGCTCAACGTCCCGACCAGAGTCAGCGAGGCCCGGGCGAACGGGGTGCACGCCGGCGGCAGTGTCAGCTCCCGCATCACATTGGTCAGCCGCAGACTCGTGGTGCGCAGCACCTGCTTACGCAGCCAGGACGTGGTCAGCCGGAAACGCTCGTGGCGGACCGGCTCACCACACGCCGAAAGCGCTGATTCCAGCGCGAGCGCGTCGAACTTCCGGCCCGGTAACGCGAACCCGTGCGTACGCACCGCCGTTTCCAGCGCCGACGGTCCGCCGTTGAAAATCGCATCGCACATCTGCACGGCCAAATCGATGAACCCCGGATGCGGCCAGGGCGCACAGGCCCCGAAATCGGCCACACCGAGCCGGCCGTCGGGCAGCAGCCACAGGTTGCCCGGATGCGGATCGCAGTACAGCAATCCGTGCTGTTCCCAGCCGGTGAGGACGAACCGCATCATCAGCTCGCCGACCCGGTCGCGCTGTTCCCGGGTGCCCGAACCGATGATCCGGGTCGCCGGGGTGCCCCGCACCCACTCCGAAATGAGCACATCGCCGCGCTGTTCCAGCACGTCCGGGACATAGAATTCGGCACTGTCGCGGTAGAAGGCCGCGAAAGTCCGCTGATTTTCGGCCTCGCCCGCGTAATCCAGTTCGGTGCGCACGCTCTCGCACAGTGCCTCGGTCACCGATTTCACATCCGCACCCGGCAGCAGCACCGAGGCCAGGATCGAAACCCGCCGCAACTGCACCAGATCCGATTCCACCGCGACCCGGGCACCCGGATACATCACCTTCACCGCAACTTCACGGCCGTCGTGCCACACCCCGCGGTGCACCTGACCGATGGAGGCCGCCGCGGCCCGGCGATCGTCGAACTCCCGGAACAGGTCGCGCCAGTGCGGGCCGAAGGTATCGGCCATCACACCGTGCACGGTCGCCGGCAGCATCACCGGCGCCGAATCCTGCAGCCGGGCCAGCGCAGCCTGATACGGCGCCGCGATATCGCGGGGTAGTGCGAGCTGATAGATCGCCAGCAACTGCCCGAGTTTGGCGGCGCAGCCCTTCAGTTCACCCAGTACCGCGAACATATGCTCGGCGGTGCGGCTCTGGATATCGCGGTTTACCTCCAGCGCGGGCCGCCCGAGCGCCCGGCGGCCCGCCCCAGCCGCCTGCCGGCCCGCATAGGCGACCGGCAGCGCCATGAGCTTGGCGCTGCGCAACGCCGGGCGTACCGGTGGTGCGCCGGAATCGCGTCGACTGCTCATGCTGTGTCCTCCGGGTATGAGTGAGGGCCCTGCGTGGTTACGCTCCGCTGCCGCCTCCGGGCCTGACTCACTCATACTGTGTCCATCGGGTATGAGTGAGGGCCCTGCGTGGTTACGCTCCGCTGCCGCCTCCGGGCCTGACTCACTCATACCTCTGTCCCCGAACCGAATCCTTTGTTCTCCTGTGCAGTCTGGCATAGTTGTGCATAGACTGTCTGGGACGTAACAACTGCCGAGAGAGGTGTCTCCATGGGGTCCCGCACGGTAGTCGCCGACGTCGCCGACGAACTGGCCCGGCGGGTGGCCGCAGGGGAATATCAGCCGGGGGAACTGATGCCCTCGGTCCGTCAGGTAGCCGACGAGTTCGAAATGAACCGGGCCACCGCACAGCTCACGCTCGGCCGGCTGGAATCCTATGGCTTCGTGGAGGCCAGGCGCGGTAAGGGCTTCACCATTCGTGAGGTTCGTTCGGCCGGCGGGCTGGACGTCTACCGCCACCTCTTCCGCTTCTCCATCCCGATGCCCGAGGTCGCGATCGAGATGTTCCGGGATATCGTCGAGGTCGAGCGCGGGATCGTCATGGACGCGCTGCTCGCCTACACCGGCGCGGCGCCGGGCGGGCCGGTTGCGGCCGGCTTCGATCTCGCCGAACTCAAGGCCGAAGTGGATGCGCTCGAAACCCTCGCCCGCACCGACGTACCCGATCACCGCCGCATTCTGGCCATCGAAATCGGTATCGTGCGGCGGTTGCTCGTCGCCCTCGAATCCAGCCTGCAGCGCGCCATCCTGAATTCGATCGGCGATATGGTTCTCGAGGTGCCGCAGGCCGTCGAGGCATATTTCGCCGGCGCGGCCGATCTGCACGTACTGGTCTGGCGGGCGCTGATCGCGGTATGGGAATCGGAATCCGGCCCCTCGCCCGCACAGCTTGCCCTGTTCGAGGATCTCTTCGGGATCTATCACCACAAGGTGATCAACCGCTTCGAGGAACTCCTCGGAGCCCAGGGCGAACCGCAAATCCACGCCGTCACAGCCTGAACGGGGGCGGGTTTTCCCGCAGTGCAGTCGCGCCCGGTAGCGGAACCGCACGAGGGCCTCGCTGAATCCGGGACTATCGGCGGTGGGCACCACCAGGACGCCGAGAGCCGAACCGAACAGTGTGCCCAGCCGATCCCCGCGCCGATGACGCGAGCGTCCGGCCGGGCGTCTCAGCGGCGCCCGGCCGTCTCATCGGCTCCTGCCCGGTCACGACCGCCGCTGGGCCCGCACGAGCCGGGCCAGGTCTGGGACCTCTCGGCAATCGCCGGTCCAGGTTCGGCGTCTCTGCCGTCAACGCGATGCGGTGGCGGACTCTGCTCGCGACCCCGCCCACATCTGCCTACAGGTGTGGGCAGGCGAGCACACGCACGCCGGCGAGGGACCAACCTCGGTGCGGCGGGTCCACGGCCGGGCATGTTCGGCCGGGCGGCCCGCCCGGCCGAACGCGGTGACTATCCGGCGTCGTTGAGCTTGTTCAGGCGCTCGCAGGCGTTGACGTACTCCTCGACCAGGCGGTTCATCACATCGGCCGAACGCTCGGTCTTGTTCATCATCCCGACGATCTGGCCCACCGGGTTGAAGTTCACATCCTTGGCGGCCTCCGGGTAGCGGTGGCCGCGCTTCACGCCGTCCAGCGCCACCATCATCTGCAGCGGCATGGGCAGCGGATCCGGGTTGTCGGCCGATTCCCAGGCGTCGGTCCACTCGTTGCGCAGCATCCGGGCCGGTTTACCGGTCCAGGAACGGGAGCGGACGGTGTCGTGGCTGGAGGCGTCGATCAGGGTCTGCATCTGCGCGGGCGGCACGTTGGCCTCTTCCACAGTGAGCCAGATGGAACCGGTCCAGGCGCCGGCGGCGCCCATCGCCATGGCGGCCGCGACCTGGCGGCCGTCGCCGATACCGCCCGCGGCGAGCACCGGCAGATCGCCCACGGCGTCGATGACCTGCGGCCACAGCACCATCGAGGAGACCTCACCGCAGTGCCCGCCGCCCTCGGTGCCCTGGCAGACCACGAAGTCCAGGCCGGCGTTCTTGTGGTTCATGGCGTGCTTCACCGAACCGCACAGCGCGCCGATGAGCCGCCCGGACTCCTGGATCTGCGAGACGAACTCCGGCGGCGGGGTGCCCAGCGCGTTGGCGACCAGTTTCGCCTTCGGATGCTTCAGGATGACCTCGACCTGCGGTGCCGCGGTGGTGGCGGTCCAGCCGAGCAGCTGCGGGTGTACTTCCTCTTCGGGAAGCTTCGGTACGCCGTGATCGGACAGGATCTTCTCGGCGAAATCGCGATGACCCTGCGGGACGTGCTTGGCGAGTTCGGCCTCGAGCTCTTCGGGGGAGAGCCCGTCGATGCCCTTACCCTCGTACTTGGAGGGGATCACCAGGTCGACACCGTAGGGGTTGTCGCCGACATGTTCGTCGAGCCAGGCCAGCTCGACCTCGAGCTCTTCGGCCGTGAACCCGACCGCGCCGAGGACGCCGAGACCGCCGGCGTTGCTGACCGCGGCCGCCACGTCGCGGCAATGGGTGAAGGCGAAGATGGGGAACTCGATCCCCAGCCGGTCGCAGATATCGGTACGCATGGCGCTGCTGGTCTCCCTATGCCTGGAACAAGTTACATAATTGCCGCGCGGCGGCTGATCCGGCCGCTGTCACCACGTGGACCCGAAAGCGCCGCGTGCCATGGGTGCGGGCGAGGCGTGCGCGCGGGTCCGACAGGTGCCATACCTTGAATGTAACACGTTCTAGTTTTAATGGAACCGATTCGCCGGTGCGATTGCCGGTCCGCCCCCGCCCGCCGGAGACTCGGCCGGTGCCGCCCGATCACGCGGCTTTCGCAGCGGAACCTTCAAGAACAGGACGAACAGGAACACCAGCAAGCTGGCCCGGCC